>CAYIOW010000059.1:0-2502 GCA_964365275.1 uncultured Gammaproteobacteria bacterium | reverse complement strand
TTTGACTCGCGGCACTCCTTCTTGCAGATCGCCAGCTTGTGGCGGAAGTCCTTGTCTCACCGCATTATCTTCAATTAATCCCACGATACTGAGAGAGAGGGCAGTAGGATCGGCGCCCGGTACTGACAACACATCTTCATATCCCACCAAGACTTCTCCAACAATACCCACGTCGGTCGTGATAATTGGGACCCTCGCTAGTGCCGCCTCGATAAGTGTGCGGCTATATCCTTCATACGCACTTGCCTGAACAAATGCGTGCGCGCTTGCCATAAGTCCTCGAGCTTCATTTGTCGGAAGCCAGTTCTTGATGAAAATAACGTGAGTAGTGAGACCGAGCGAATGTGTCATACGCTCAAGTTTCCTACGTTCACTCCCCTCACCAACGACAAAGAGTCCCACCATAGGATAGTGCGGAATTACGAGCGCAAGTGCAGCAAGAATGTCTTCAACACGCTTCTCTGGTTCAAGCCGCCCAACGGTGATGAGAGCGAAGGTGAACGCAGGATGTGACGGTAATCGCACGGGTTCGGGTACGATAGAGTCGACTGGTACCGGAATGACTGATGGTTCGGGAATACAAGAACCATACCGTTCAATGAGCGATCGTTTTACGCGTTCCGAAACCGAACGGATGCCAGCGGCTTTCGGCAATACCTCATCAGCAATACGGCGCCGATACCGGTTCAGGAAAGGCATACGGACAGAAGGACTCCTCCAATTACCGCTTCTCACGAACCACGGAGAAAGGAAATCGGTATGTACTTGGATATGCAGTTTTACATTCGTGCCGTGTACTGCCCGAAGTGCGGCGAGTCCGTGTTCGAACGGATCTTGTGCGGAAACAATTTGAATATCATTCGCAATGATAATCTCGCGTGCTTTTCGCGCGAGTGCATGCACTCGAAAAAGTTTCCAGGCGTGTACCGGATACAGACAGAGGTTTCCATCCTGCTCTTCGCGCACGCCAAGACCTGCGGCGGACACAATATGCAGTTCTCCTATTGCCGCAGCGTACGTGCGCATACGCGCGCGCGCAGAGCTGGTCGCATCAAATATCGTCGGGTCGTTGGAAACAAAGAGGGCTTTCATAAGTTCGAGAGTGTCGTCGCGGTTGCAGAAATCATCGTTTCGACCGAAAAACGTTTTGCGGATTCTCGCGCGTGCGCCGACATCTGTACGCGCATATTGTTTTCGGTAAACACACGTGCGAGCGTATGCGTAAGTGTGGGAGTATCTGCGGGTGGCACCAGAAACCCATTCTCCTCGTGCTGTAAGACTTCAGGATTCCCGCCGACACGAGTTGCAATAACGGGAACTCCGAGCGCCAGCGCTTCGATGAGAAGATGGGAAAGCCCTTCGTACGACGAGTTAAGCACAAACACATCTGCGGATTTCATCACTGCGAGAGTCTCGCCGTGTGGTAACACTCCCGTGATGACACTCCGTTCACGCAGCTTCTCACTTGCATGCTGTGCAAGCGACGCGCGTAACGGTCCATCACCCACAATCGCAAGCGAGACACCAGACATACCCGCTACCGTAGCAATAACACCATCCATATGCTTCCACGGTACCAAACGTCCTGCAGTCACGACCAATGGCCGCGGCAACTTCGCCACGGCTTCAGGCACATTTCCTGTATGTCCTAGTGGCACAGCATTATAGATAACCCGAATCCTGTCGGTCGGGATGCCCCACGCAACAACGATGTCTTTCAAGTATTCGCTCGGCACGATGACGCGCGTCGCGGCAGCCGCGACGCGCGTTTGAATCCGCCGGAGCACGCGCACAGCAAACAGCACGCGCCGAGTCTGAACGAATTCATCGAGGTTCTGTTTGACACCGAATCGCTGTTGTCCTTGCTCCCACGCATAGTCGCCAACTATTTTCACCACAAATGGCTTCCCTGCCCTTCGGGCCGCTTTCATTGCCGGCAGTCCCGTTGAAACGGGATCGAGAGCGAGAACAACATCCGCGTTTCGTGCCGCTTTCAACACGCGACGATAGTAGGCAACGTGGCGGATAAGCTTAGGCAAATGCCGAACGTCGCTAAATTTCACCAACTCAACTTCTATCCCTTTTGCCGGCAATCCCTCAGAGAGAAGCTTTGCATACGTCGCAGGCCCGCCGATTTCCGGTGGGTATAAAGGCGTCGCAATAACGAGTCGCATAAGGCCCATTCTACCCGTTCCCGAGTAGACGGTCGAAGGTCGCTTTCATATCGCTAGCAATAAGATCCCAGTTATACTTCGCGAAAACGAGCCGCTTGGCGGTCGTTTGCACTTGTGTGACCCTCTCCGGGTCTTTCAAAATTTCTGTAACCGCCTTCGCTATTTGTTCGGGTGAATCCGTATCAACCGCCCAGCCGGTCGTTGGCTTATCGGGATTCCGTTTCGCATCAAAAAGGAAATCCGAAATGCCGCCCTCCTGCGTCGCGATGACCGGAAGTCCCGCCGCCATCGCTTCAATGAATGAATTGCCCATTCCCTCCGAGCGCGA
>CAYIOW010000058.1:0-2511 GCA_964365275.1 uncultured Gammaproteobacteria bacterium | reverse complement strand
TTCAGGGGTATGCTGATATCAAGATGACCCTTGAAAACGCAATACAAGTCAAATAAGAAGGGGTGTTTAGACAATGGGATACAAAAAATGGACAATAGAAGAAAAAATGTCGGTGGTTATGGAAATGTTTAGACAGGAACGACCGGTAACGCAGATATGTAAATCGTACGGGATCAGCGATGCCCTGGCGTATAAGTGGCGGGATGAAGCGCTGGCGGCGATGCAGGAGCGCCTGTCAGGGAAGATCAAGGGCGGAGATCGATCATCGCAGGGAGAAGTGGAACGCCTGTTAAAAATGGTTGGTCGGCAGGCCTATGCGATTGAATGTCAAAAAAAAATTGCGCAGGGTCTGCCACTGTAACGGAGAAACGAGTAATGGTTGATCAAATGAAGACGAAAACGGGGTTAAAAATGGCGTTGCAAGCCGTTGGGCTGTCGAGAAGCAGTTATTATTACCTGCCTGCCGGCAGGCACGGCGAGGGCAAAGAGAAACGGACTGGCCATCGGCAGGGATATCCGCTTGATCCAGCCTTGACTAATATACTGATGTCTTTCAAGGGATATGAATTAACGCTGGGCTACAGAAAGGTTATGGATTATATTAATTTTACCCTGAATCAAGGCCATTGCAATCACAAGAAAGTTTATCGCCATATGTATGAGCTGAAAATGCTGCAGCCGAAACGGATTAAAAAGCAGAGCAAACCCAGGAAAGGGTTGGCTTTCTACAGTCCGATTAAAAGTAATGTTAGATGGGAAGCCGATTTGAGCTATATCTTTTTCGGAAGCGGAACAGCCCACGCGTTTGTGGTGATCGATACTTACGACAAAGAAGTAATCGGCCGATATTTCAGCTTGAGGGCGAGAGCTACAGAGGCCGTAGAGGCCCTTGACCGGGCGGTTGCTGCCCGTTTTGGCGATTGTGTTCCCGAAGGTTTTGAAGTGATCATGCGGGTTGACCGCGGCTGTCAGTATACCGCCGAAGAATTCTGCCTGGCGGCGAAGCAAAGACCCTGGTTGGTGATTGAATACTGCGGCGTGCAAGCGCCCAATGATAAGCCCTATGTTGAAAGCTGGTTCGCCTGCTACAAGAGGGAAGAAGTCTATCGTAATGATTACCAAAGCTTCTGGGAAGCAAAAACAGGTTTTGAAGCGTATGCCGACTGGTATAATAATCGGCGACCGCATGGCAGTTTAGGGAACATTAGCCCGATAAAATTCCGTATGGGCAGCCAACAAATTGAAAAGGAGGTGATGGTGGTTTCAAAATCGCCGAAAATAGAAGAAGTCTCTACTTTTTCGGCATTAATTATGTCCAGAAACTAGGGGGCTTGATCGACTGGGAGACAATCTAAATATCAACATATTGTTGACAGAACATTTCTCCGCCCAAGAGATATCATTCAGTACTGCAATGTAATCCTCAATTCCTATAAACAAAGGAATGAGCCAGAAACAATATTTAATAACGAGGATATTAATAAATCAAAAATTTTGTATAGCAGATATTTCCTTGATGAACTTGATGATGAAATACAAAAGCACATAACTCTATATGACAAGTATTTTGACATTTTTCGAAGCATAGGAGTTCTTCAATTTGAAAAACAAGATTTTTTAAAAGCGTTTGAAGATCGTAAAAGCGAGTTTCTTCCTGAAGTTAATCCAAATGAGTTATTGAAATCACTATTTGAGTTCTCTATTATAGGGTATTATAGGGTTGGTGGCTCAGGGTATGGTGGCTCCGAATACACTTATAAATATTTACATGAATTGGCTACTTTTGATACAAGAGCGAAAAAATTAAAAATACACCCGGCTCTAATGGAGTATTTGCAATTAAAAAAATATATTAAGTCCTCTACTCCCGAATAATTTATATCCAACTAAATTTATGGAGATGTATACTGCTTGGGGATAATCAAGAGCTTTTAATCGGCAGCAAAAAACTACGTTTCGTTAGTGATGCAGGAGATTGAAAATAATGAAAAGCTGTGCCGACGAAACAACTACATATCCATCTGAGCCTATTGCCAAGTTCAGAGAATTTGTTAAGCTGCAAATGCATTACCTGCGTTCATATGGCATCCGAAATTTTGGAGCTAATCCTAACCCGAAGGATAGCGCAAAATATACCCGTTTTATAGAGTTGGTTCACAAAGGCTTTAATCTTGCACAGAAAGATATAGTAACTAAATTATTGGCACTTGAAGCTGAGGTAGACAAAAACAAAGAATTATTAAGAGATGCTCGTAGAGCCAGAAAAAAGGATGAAATCAGCAAACTTATAAGCTCCGATTATAATCTTTCTTGGAGAATTGATATATGTCGAAAGCTTGCCGATACTCTAGCATGGATGATAATGAATGAGGAGCTTCATATTCTGCGAAGGTTCTTTATGTACCGGAAGCCACTCCCCCTAAAAAGCTCGAACATTTCAGCCATGCTTGAATATGCTAGCGATTTTAACACTAAGAATCCAAGCAAATTTGCTCTCATATCAGACTTAAC
>CAYIOW010000057.1:0-2639 GCA_964365275.1 uncultured Gammaproteobacteria bacterium | reverse complement strand
GCAAGGTCACCGACCTCGCGATGCACAAGCTCGCGCGCGACATCGCGAAGCGCATTCAAGAAGAGCTCAAATACCCGGGCGAGATTAAAGTGAATATAATCAGAGAAAACAGAGTTGTAGAATTTGCCCGGTAACCATTATTCAGCCTCTTGCATATATTCAGTCACGATAGTGATTACTTTTTGAATTGTTGCATTACAGTTTTTGAAGCTTATGAGCGAGAGGATTTCATTTCCGTGGATTCGGAATAATTCACTTATGAGAGCGTGTATGAACGACTGCGTCGCACCGCTTACTCCAGAGAAGTCTATTGTTACTTTTTTACCTTTAGAAACTCTCGGGGTTAACATTTTTATACGGATATCTCTGGCGATATCCTTATTTTCAGCAAAATCGCCTATGAGTGGTTTAAGATGAATGATTGTCATACAAAAATTGGTTTCTTGTAACGCGCATGTTTGCGCGCTCGAACAGCTTTCGCATATACATTTCGTATATGTTCCAAGAGTGCAGTAAATTGCTCATTTACGTCAAGCGCGAGGTCGATTCCAATGACAGTTCCTTGCCAGTGCGGGTAGTCGTTCCCGGCGGAATGCCTATCTTCAAGAGGATCGGCCTGAAGCGGATTTTTGTTCTCGGTTTTTTGTTTCAATAGTTTATAAAAAGCTGTACCACTATAGATAACAAAGAAGTCACTATTAACCGCAGCGATCGATTTCACGAAAAAAAGTCCAGCCCCAGCATTCTGCTCGGTGCCGCCCTCACGGTCCGTAGTTCCAGTTATTCCCGGAGTTAATGCAAGACGAATTGACTGAAGATCGTCTGTCGAGTGATGAGATTTCCTGATAGTTCTACTGATACCGACTCCTACGTCACTGATTCCTATACGGACAGTATTGCTTTTCGAATAGTATTGGGCGGCAACGAATGCCCCGCGAGAAGAATCAGCGTGTTCCAATACGTTTCGAACAAGCTCACTCACGATATATTTAAGAGGTTCTGCATGAATTGGTGCGAGATGAAGGAGAGGAATCATTTCTGTAATGAAACGCGTTAAGGAAGTAGAGTCTTTTATCTGAGTAAGGGGAATGAAACGTCCACTCGAATCGTGTTCAGTCATGATGATTCCTCAGTCAATCTCCAAAAACTCAAACAATCGCATCCGTTCGAAATAATGACGCGATTTCGCTTCAAGTGCTTCGCAATCAATTTTCTCTCTCGGCACTGTTTGTCCTAGAGCTGCGATCATAGTGAGCACAATTGGATGTACGGAAATCCATTTCTTGTTTGCGGTTATGAGAAGTTCTTTTGGATTACTCGGATCAAATCTCCGTAAAAATGAATCGAGATTTCCTAAGAAAGCGCTATTGGGGAGATTTATCCTCATACGGCTTATATTACCGGGAATTATAGATTTATGCAATTCCCGGTAGTGTGTGGTACTATGTATTGAAGTGTCCGGGTGAAATCAAGGTCAACATCATCCGCGAAAACCGCGTGGTTGAATTTGCCCGCTAACTTTATAAGATTTCTATAACTTGCATAACTTTATAAAGTTTGGTAGTATGGGTTTTATGACCATACGGCAGAAATTAGAAATTATCCAGAAGATGCTGGGACTAACCCAGACGAAGCTCGCCGCGAAGTTCGGCGTATCTTTTGCCGCCTTCAACAGTTGGTGGACTGATAAATCCACACCGCGGTCAAAGATGCAGACCGCTATAAATGAGCTTTTTTTGGAAGTGACGGGGCAAAAAATAATTCCTGCCGACCAGCTCACCGCAAAGAAGCAGGTGTTACAACAAAGGTCGAAAGCACACAGAAGCCTCATTAATAGAATTCTGGATAATCCAGATATTCGGGATCAATTTATTCTTAAGCTTACCTACCACAGCAATCGCATCGAGGGGAGTACGCTCTCCGAACCTGATACTGCTGCGGTTCTTTTTGACAACGTTGCACTGCCAAACAAAAGTTTGACCGAACAACTGGAAGCAAAGAACCACCAAACCGCTTTGAATTATCTGTTTGATCACGTTGCAAAAAAAGAAAAAATTAACGAAGCATTGGTACTAAAACTTCACAGTATCCTCATGAACGGTATTCGTTCGGACGCCGGCACATACCGCAATCATGCAGTGAGAATCATCGGCGTTCATTTGCCGACGGCGAATTATATGAGCATTCATACATTGATGCCAAAAGTAATGGCTTGCGCCGTCAGAAAGACGAAAGATATTGTCGCGCTATCCGCTAGTGTCCATAGCAGATTTGAACAGGTGCACCCTTTCTCTGATGGCAATGGCCGTGTCGGTCGTCTACTTATGAATGCAATGCTTCTTAATGCAAATTTTGCTCCAGCGATAATTCGCCAAGAGAATAAACAACTGTATTATACATATCTCTATAAAGCGCAGATTAAAGAAGACCAAAGCCAGTTAGAGGATTTCTTTTGTGAAGCGGTCATAGACGGCTTCAAAATTCTGGAACGGACGGACACACGTTAGTCGCCACACAAGTCGGGCTGTCTCTCAAAGATTTTCTGAAGCTGTAAGAGTAATAAAAACCCGGCGCGTACGCGCCGGGGCCCCAAGAGTCGAGGCTATTCCACTCGTGCCGACCTGCGGACTTGCAGGTCA
>CAYIOW010000056.1:0-2657 GCA_964365275.1 uncultured Gammaproteobacteria bacterium | reverse complement strand
CTTCCGCAAAATCGCTCCATATTCTTAATTCCGAACAAGTTACTTCTGGTGCGCGCCGAGGGACTCGAACCTGCGACCTTCTCGGTGTAAACGAGACGCTCTAACCAAAGCCGACGCTTCGGTCGGCTCCCCGACCAACGCGTCGGGGCTGAGCTTCGTACAACTGGTAGCCGCTGCAGGGCTCGAACCTGCGACCTTCTCGGTGTAAACGAGACGCTCTAACCAACTGAGCTAAGCGGCCGAATATGTATCTCCTGATCTATAACTATCTTATCAATAAAATCTTTTCGTTTCCATTTCTTAATCCTTCTCTCTATCTCTCTTGCCTCACGCAGTGTGTTATATTCTTGCGAAAAGACAAGACTAATTGCATGGGACTTTTTTGTTGTCGGTGTTTGTCCTGACACATGTTGCTTCATTCTTCGCGCAAGATCAGTCGTGCTTCCTATATAGTATGTACCAGTAATATGATTTTGCAAAATGTAAACTGACGGCATATTTATTTGGCGGTTTTTGTTTATTTAATGTTACATATTCTCGGTGTAAACGAGACGCTCTAACCAAAGCCGACGCTTCGGTCGGCTCTCGGCGCGCGTTGAAGGAAATCTAACACGGTCTATGCTATTATTCAATAAGATGTAAGTGGAGGACTTATTCCTTATTTGAATTTTGGGTGAAATACAAAGAGGCACGGCGGAGGCCTTCGCGAAAGATGCTTCGGGATATCGCGAGCAACCAAGACCGTCAACTGGCGGGCGGAAACCGCCAACAGACCGAATGGCGGATGTGTTTGATTTCAAGACAGGCAAGAAACTTGGACCTGAAGAGATTGCGATACGCGAACAGGAAATTGCGGACGCTCGCGCCGAAGTTATGAAAGAATTTGATACCGTCGGACAAGAAGAACGAATTGTTGACACGGCACTTGAGAAAGACCGAGAGGATAGACAGAACACCCGCGAACTTATTGATAAGTTCAAACAAGAAGGCGTAGGAATGGATTTGAGTTTGCGCACCAAGCTGGTAGATGATTTATATACATACGACCTCGTTGACTTCACTCCCGAAGAATATTCTTCGGCGAGCGAGGAGAAACGATTGTTTGGCTTGCGCGCTTCGGTGCGTGAACAAATGGACGCAGAAATTTCACATCAATTACAGGCGCTGGAGGAACTTATGAGGGAGATATAAAAAATGCATGGAAAGACAACAGTCGTCAAAAATTTTGCCTGTTGCGGCGATGGCGTTTGTTTGCGGACATGTGGCAGGATGTGAAAACACGCCCGTACATCAACCGACTGACGAAGAGATGGAAAAAATAATGAATGGCGGGAAAACCGGGAACGCGAAACGGGTGAAGGCGATTTGAGCGGAAAACGGCAGTAGTTTGTGCTATACTTCAAACGCTATGGCATTCTTTTTGCGTATATTGCTCGGGCTCGCGGTTTCGGCGGTTGGATTTTTGATAGTGTGGAAAACACAGGGGATAGTTGGCATACTTGGGTATTCGGATTGGGCAGAAAGACATTTGGGTTCGGGTGGAACATACAGCATGTATAAACTAATCGGAGTAATAGTCATCTTCATCGGTTTCGCGATAATGGCGCAACTCCACCAGTCGTTGATTGCAGCAGTCGCAAGTATTTTTATTCCGGGTCAATAACATGCCTCTTTCTTTTCCTTCAAACTTTTTCAGAACTGATATTTTGCTGGACGCGGCCGAAATAGAACCCGGGCAAACAGTCGTTGACTTATATCCCGGGCACCACGGACCGTGTACTTTTGAAGTTGCGCGACGCGTTGGTGCAAGCGGACGAGTCATAGCGGTTGACGCTCGTCGGTCGGCGATGGACAGTTTGCTTGGACGAAAAACTCTCGGACCGTATGGTCATGTTGAAGTTATGCACGGACATCCGGAGTATCTAAACGGTATAGAACTTCCAGACGACTTTGCAGACGGTATAGTATTAGTTCACGCGCTATCTTTGGTGCGGGAGCGGCTTGCGCTTGTGCGTGAAGCGGTTCGTCTGCTAAAATCCGGCGGCTTCATTGCCATAGCTGACTGGCATCCTTTCGGCGGTGCATACGGCGCGTCCGTATCCAGAGTGTCTTCGCTGGAGGCCAAAAGCATTTGCATAATGTCGGGCGCGCATCCGGGAAAAATGATTCCTGTCGGAGATGCGCACTGGGCGTTCGTCGCCATAAAATAACGATTATGTTTTCACTCTCATGGTGGTTTGAACTTGTTCCGATCGTTGACGCGCTTACTTTGCGTGCGCTTTTTATCGCAGGCATTCTTCTTTTGCTTGTCGGCGGTATAATTCGTATGGTCAGCAAGAAGCGTTCCGAAGACCGTTTTGCCCGCGAAATTGTTTTGCGCGCGGCGAGCGTTTTGGTGGTGATGGGCCTTCTTCTGGTTCTTTATTGGTTTTTCGCTTTTGAACAGATTCCTCTTCTGTCCGCGAGATTTTGGATTTTGATTTGGATAATCGTTTTGTTGTTTTGGGTCTGGCGCGTAATCCGTTTCGCTCGAAAAACCGTGCCTGCCGAACGCGCGAGGTTGAATCAAACGGCGGAACAGAGAAAATACTTCAGGGAATGATTGCGAAACTGGGCCGCGCGGGCGAAAAAATGGCTGCGCATTTTCTGAAAACGAA
>CAYIOW010000055.1:0-2946 GCA_964365275.1 uncultured Gammaproteobacteria bacterium | reverse complement strand
ACGAAGCAGCGCGTTTGGGCTTTTTGAAGAAGCCGTTCAATAATTTCCGGCGATGGAGGCGGCGCTTTTTGGTATTTTTGCCTCGCTTGCGTCTTCGGTTTGGTCGCGTGCCGCTTTGTTTGGTGCTGTGTCTTGGCGTTCTTTCCGCTATGCGGATGCGTCTTCCTCTTTTTATGAGGCATAAAAACGTACAATTAAACAAGACCCTGATACTCCTTCGTCAGCGCTTCAACTCGCTCCTTATCTTGCAGCGCCTCTGCTCTTTTTAGCAAAGACAAAACCTCGTTTCGTCTTTTCTTTCTATGCGCCGCGACGACACGAGTTATTGCTCGCGTCAGCGGACTAAATTTGTCGCCCTGCGAGGCATTATATCCTTCGCCGAAGTGCTCCGCGTATACCGCCATTTGGCGGGCCGCGTCTAAAAGCGCGGGGTCGTGGAGCGAAAGGTGTGAAGAAAGCGCCTCAAAAAATGATTGCGCGGGCTTGAATTGTGTCTGATTATACACTAGCGCGGTTTCCGTGTAAAGCCGGCGAAAAGGTCCGTCCTCCGGCAAGGCATCTTCCGGAAGCAGATTTATCATCATCGCCGCCGCTTCGCTTGACTCCCACGCCAGCGATAAAATAAGCGACGACAATTTGTCGTATTCTGGTGCGGCAACAGAAACCGCAACAGTATCCTCTTTTGCCGCAGGCCGATGAACCGGCACTTGCGCCGCCATGCGCCTTATCGTTTCAATCGGAACCGAAAGCGCGTCCGAACTTTTCTTAACCCAGTGTTCCCGTTCAATTTGATTTGAAAGCGCGGCGATTTCAGGAAAGAACTCATCGCCGGCGATTTTTTTTGCAGTAACATCGTCCGGTGAAGCGGATGATACAAGACGGCGGAACAAAAACGACATCTTGTCTTCATTGCCTTCAACAATTTTTCTCCACGCCTCCGGATTTTTGCGAACAACATCGTCAGGGTCTTTCCCAAACTCCGATGGAATCGCCGCCACACGGACATCAAAACCCATTGAAGACGCAAGACGCATTCCGCGCCTTTCCGCCGCGAATCCAGCCGCATCAGCGTCAAAAGAAAAAATAAGTTTTGTCGCGTATCGTTTCAATGTTGAGAGTTGTCGTTCGGTCAGAGCCGTGCCGGATACGCCTACAATATTTTCAACGCATGCTTTATGCGAAGCGACGACATCCAGATTGCCCTCAACAATCACAACCGCTTTCTCCCTTCGTATGGCGGTTTTTGCCAAATCCAATCCGAAAATCATCGCGCTCTTATCGTAAATCAGCGTTTGCGGAGAATTCATATACTTTGGCGTATCCGCATCTCGCAGAACTCGGCCCGTAAATCCGACAGTTCTGCCATTTGAATCGCGAAGAGGAATCATCAGACGATGGCGAAACCTGTCCAGAGCGCTTTTTCCGTCGCGCGGAGCGATTGCCAGCCCCGCATCTATCAAATCTTTTTCAGGAATACCTTTCTGACGCGCAAGCTTCAAGAGTTCAGTCCAGTCGTCAGGCGCATAACCGAGTCCGAATTTTTCTGCAAGCTCGTTGTCAATCTGCCTCTTCTTCAAATACTCCTGCGCCTGCGTTCCCTTTGGCGATTCAAGAAACTTTCTAAAAACTTTTTCGGCGAACGAATTAATCGCCCGCATTTTATCTTTGGCGTCTGTCGGCTCGTATCGTTGCGTTTTCGGCAATTCAACTCCCGCTTTTTTCGCGAGCAACTCCAATGCCTCGCGAAAATCCATACTCTCCATTTCCATTACGAACGCAAAGATATCTCCGCCTTTCCCGCAACCGAAGCAATGCCAAATCTGTTTTGGTCGGCTAATGTGAAAAGACGGTGTTTTCTCGGCGTGAAATGGACAAAGCGCCTTAAAAGAACCCTGCCCGGCGCCTTTAAGCGTTAGGTATTCTCCGAGCAAATCTGCAACATCTATTCGCTCTCTTATTTCTTCTTTTGGTTCCATAACAACAGAGTATCAGTCGAATGTCAGAGGAGCAAACCTCTTTCATTTAATCGCGTCAGCGCTTGTTCGGTGATTCGTTTTTTTCCTTTCTGATAAATCGTTGCCGCAAGGCGCAATGCCTCGCTGAAAGACACAAAACGGATGTCATCAAACTCCGTATCTTCAACGCAAATTACGGCGCGAACCTCGGCCGCAAAGAAAAAATAGTGTTTTCCAATAACCGGCCGCTTCCCCCTGCGACTCATTTTCAGCATTCCTCTTCCTTGTTTTCCGGGCGGAAATGCGACTTCGTTCTCACCAATCAAGGTTACCGCGCCAATGCCTCGCGCAAAATATTTACCGAGCTCTTCCATCATCTCTCTTCGCAATCCCCGTTCCGCCGTCTCCCTAAATTCAATACCTCCCTGCGGCAACTGCCACAAGTTGTGTTCATTCTTGTACACCATTAATACACGATAGTTCTGAATTAAACACCCAACAGCTTGCGGTCTAAACCCGCGACTACGAAGAAATAACAGGCGTTTATGCGTTGGGAGTTCCATGACGCTATTATACATTCCAAACTTGAACCTGTCGCTAAACCTTGTTATAGTTCCGCACGAATCGGAGAACAGTGGTCAGATAATTAGAATCACCACATTTGGATGAGATGCGCAGTGCTGGACTGAGGAAAACTCGGAGGCATGTTGAGCCATACGATGGCGGGTTTTACGAAGGAAACACAAGTCCGCCTCAGGCGGGCAAGCAGATCGCCAAATTATAAGGTTGCATTCACAAGGAGAGGTCGCATAGAGGCCTAGTGCGCGCGCCTGGAAAGCGCGTAACCCGAAAGGGTTCGGGGGTTCGAATCCCCCCCTCTCCGCCAATTTTCACTTTTTGTGAAATCGTAAGAAACAGCCTCGGCGCAAAGCGCCTCGGCATGGTATTTTTCCGCAATTTTGAAGGCATTTTTGAAATCCAAAAACAGCGT
>CAYIOW010000054.1:0-3070 GCA_964365275.1 uncultured Gammaproteobacteria bacterium | reverse complement strand
GATTATTGCAGGCAGACGACAAACCATACCCGCTTTTCTTGAAAAAGGCGTGTGGAAGATTGGTCAATGATAGGATGATTCTATGATTCAAGAGAAGAAAAAGCCGGCACGGGTTGGAGCGGTTCTGCGCGCCTATAGCGAGGCGATGCTCACGTACCCATGGCTCTTTGGTGCGACCGGAGTCGCGGTGATAACTATTGTGGCAGGTGGAATCGGGGCGCCGCTTTATTTAAAGCAATTCGTTAATGTCCTCGCGGCCGGAAACACGGCGCCGAATATCTTCGGCTCTATCATTGCGATACTCGGGGCATATGCGTTTGTTAATTTCATCGCATGGGTGGGACAGCAGGTTCGGATGACAACGACCGGGCGTCTTGAAGCGCTCGTGATGGCCGACCTCTATGACAAATCATTCACATATCTGGTTGGACATTCGCATGAGTTTTTCATCTCCAACTTCACCGGGACGCTCACGCGCCGGGTGACGCGTTATGCGCGCTCATTTGAGTCAGTGTTTGATAATCTACTCATGAATCTTCTCCCGGCGTGCCTATTTCTTGTCGGTGTTGTTATAGTTCTGTCGCTTCGCAACACCTGGCTTGGTATGAGCCTGTTCGTGTTGACCGTCGTTTTCATCTATATGCAATACAAAATGGTGATGTGGCTTCAGCCACTACGAACCAAACGTACTGAAGAAGATAGTCACATGACAGGTGCGCTCTCTGACGCAGTGCTGAATCATTCAACCATCACGTCATTTGCGGCATTGCCGTACGAGCGCTCTTATTTCAGTAAAGTGACCGGCATGTGGCGCGACGCGACACGAGGGGCGATGGATGGTTACGCGTGGATATATGGCATTCAAGGGTTATTTGCGTTTTTTATTGAAGTTGCACTTCTCGGTGGGACGGCCTTTCTCTGGCAGAAGGGTTTCCTGACAATTGGCGATTTCGTACTAGTACAGATTTATATCATCGGTCACTTGAACCAAGTCTGCGGCATCGGACGCAATATGCGTCAGCTTCAAGATGCGTTTTCCGAAGCGACCGAGATGCTGGACATCATGGAGTTGCCGCACGAGATACTTGACGTGAAAGATGCGAAGCCGCTTTCGGTAGAGAAGGGTGCCGTGACGTTCGACCATGTGCACTTTGAGTATCGCGACGGGCACTCGCTCCTCAAAGATTTCAGTCTCGTTATCGAGCCGCGCGAGAAGATCGCACTTGTGGGCTCCTCGGGCGCGGGGAAGTCCACTATCACCAAACTTCTTCTCCGCCTCTACGACGTGGGCAGTGGCACGATTCATATTGACGGGCAGGATATCGCACAGGTAACGCAAGAGAGTTTGCGCAAAGCGATCGCATTTGTCCCGCAGGAGCCAATGCTCTTCCACCGTTCACTCATGGATAATATTCGCTATGGTCGACAGGGTGCGACCGACGAGGAGGTGATAGAAGCGGCGAAGCAGGCGCACTGCTATGAATTTATTAGTCAGTATCAAGAAGGCTTCAGCACGATGGTGGGTGAGCGCGGGGTGAAGCTCTCGGGTGGAGAGCGCCAGCGAGTTGCGATTGCGCGCGCCATTCTCAAGAATGCGCCGATACTCGTGCTTGATGAGGCGACCTCGAGCCTCGATTCAGAATCCGAGCGGCTCATCCAGGACGCACTTGTGCGACTGATGGAAGGGAAGACCGTCATCGCTATTGCCCACCGGCTCTCGACCGTGATGCATATGGACCGTCTCATTGTGATGGAGAAGGGAACGGTGGTACTCTCCGGCACGCACGATGAACTTCTCGCACAAGAGAGTAATCTCTACAAAAAACTCTGGGAGATCCAGGCGGGCGGATTTCTCTGGAAGGATTAGAGTCGTTGTCTGAATAGGGTGCGTTTGCTACTGTTCTCATATTGCTGGCGTAAGCGCTGCTTGCACGCTTTCGTTCAGCTCGCTCGGAGAATGAGGATATCCGAGGACGTATATACTCATTTCCTCGCTCGCTGGCGTAGCTCAGGTAGTTAGAGCATGGCATTCATAAAGCCAAGGTCGAAGGTGCAAGTCCTTCCGCCAGCACATCAATATGAAGTGAGAATGTGCTGCCCTATGTATAAATTGGTTAGTATAATGCGCTGTCACGAGGTATATTGTTAGAATGCCAATGCATCGCGCGGTTAACCAAGGTTTTTTCAAAAAATGGACTCCAGAAATGGCCTATGTTCTTGGATTCTTTGCGGCAGATGGGTATATGACTCTCAATAAAAGAGGCGCTCATTTTTGGAGTATCCAAATAACTGATAAGAACATTCTCGAAGGAATCAAAAAAAGCCATTGGGGCAGAACACAAAATAAGCATTAGGACCAGAAAAGGAAATGGGCGAGCAATTTATCGCTTACAAATAGGAAGCAAAGAAATGTATAACGATCTTCGTAAATTGGGATTTATTCCAGGCAAAACTGAGAGCATGGTCGTCCCTAATGTTCCTAAAAGCATTTCTCGCATTTTATAAGAGGATATTTTGATGGGGATGGAAACGTATGGGTAGGTTATGTACACAAGGAAAGAGAAACGAGGTTGAGAACCATTCGTACAGTGTTTACATCATGTTCTCATGTATTCTTGCAAGCGGTACAAGAACAATTAGAGTCATTCGATATATACAGAGGAGTTCTTTCAAAAGGGAAAGGAAATTATTATCGTCTTACCTACAGCGTTAATAATTCTTTGAAATTGAGTGATTTTATGTATAATCATGAAGTCCCTGTTCCAAAAGGTCTTTTCCTCGAAAGAAAGAGAAAAAGGTTTAGGGAATTCATAAAAATGCGGTCGTAGCTTAGCTGGCCAAAAGCGTCTCCCTGTCACGGAGAAGAACGTGGGTTCAAATCCCATCGACCGCGCATCGAGACACTATTGAAACTGGGGTAGATATAGATGGATGTTTGAAAGATTCCTCTATAAGTCAAAATCACCGGAAATTGCTAAAGCCCAAAAGGATTTTGAGCGATATAGAAAATGGCTGCATTAGCGAAGCCATACCCCGCCCCTTGGGGCGGGTTCCGCAGCCGAAAGTCTGA
>CAYIOW010000053.1:0-3133 GCA_964365275.1 uncultured Gammaproteobacteria bacterium | reverse complement strand
ATTTGGATACGCGCGCCGCAAGGCCGCAAGGGACGCAACGGATACAAGCACAGCGTCTGTTCCGGGCCGCTCCTTTACATCTTTCTCCGCTTGTAGGTACTGCGCCTGTGCCTGTTGAAGCTCGGCAAATTTGAACGCCGCAACGGTTATCTGATTTGCGGCGGGGTCGAGTTTCAATAAATAATAGTGAGCGTCCTTGGTGGAACGCTGAGTCAAGATTTGGAGGGCGTTGGTGTAGGTGCGTAGGCTGCTGGCCACATTGAGGGTCTTAGCATAATCAGATAATTCAGGTAACAGACTGTAAATTCGCTTGCAATAATGACCCCCTGAGGGGCGATTTTCGCGTCCAATCCTGACCCCCCTCGGATAGCTGTGTCAGTGTCGCTTCCTTTTGAGCCTTTGTTGGCTCTGGGAAGGACAGGCGGGGGTGATTGGCGTGGATCAGATTGGGCAGATACGGCGTGCGTTTTTCGAGCAGCGCCGAGCGATCAAGGAGATTTCTCGAGATCTGCGGGTGTCGCGCACGACGGTGCGCAAGGTCATCCGCGGGCGGGAGATCGAGTTCAAGTACGAGCGCGGGGTGCAACCGGCGCCGAGGCTGGGTGAATGGGTCGAGATTTTAACCGAGATCCTGGAGAAGGAAGCGAACCTGCCCCGGCGGGAACGGCGCTCGACCCAACGCCTGTTCGAAGAGTTGCGTGGGCGCGGCTATGACGGCGCCCACGATAGTGTGCATCGGTTCGTCAAGTCGTGGCGGGACGAACGGGCCCGGGTTCCGGCCCAGGCGTTCGTGCCGATGAGCTTTGCTCCTGGGGAAGCGTACCAGTTCGACTGGAGCCACGAGACGATCGCGCTCCAGGGGCTGCCGCTGACGATCAAGGCGGCGCACATGAAGCTGTCGCACAGCCGCATGCCGTTCGTGCGGGCCTACTTCCGGGAGACCCAGGAACTGGTGTTCGACGCCCACGACAAGGCGTTCCTGTTCTATGGCGGGGTCTGCCGGCGCGGCATCTACGACAACATGAAGACGGCGGTGGAAGCGATCTTCCTTGGCCGTGCGCGCCAATATAACCGGCGCTTCCTGCGGATGTGCTCGCACCACCTGGTTGAGCCGGTGGCGTGCACCCCGGCATCGGGATGGGAGAAGGGCCAGGTCGAGAACCAGGTCGGCAATCTGCGCGACCAACTGTTCCGCCCCAAGCCGCGGGTGAAGAGCCTGGCCGAGTTGAACGCGTGGCTGGAAGATCAGTGCATCGCCCTCGCCAAGCGAACCAAACACCCGGAGTTCAAGGATCGGACCATCTGGGAGGTGTTCCAGGACGAACGGGCGAGCCTGATGGAGTTGCGCGGGCCGTTCGACGGCTTCGTCGAGAAGGCGGTCCGGGCCAGCACCACCTGCCTGATCATGGTCGATCGCAACCGCTACAGCGTGGATGCGCGGGCGGCGGGTCGAATGGTGCTGGTGCGCTCCCACGCCGGGCGCATTGTCGTGCTGCTGGGCGACGAGGTCGTCGCCGACCATCCGCGCCACTTCCAGCGTGACCAGACCATCTACGATCCCTGGCATTATCTGCCGGTTCTGGTGAGGAAGCCCGGCGCGCTGCGTAACGGCGCTCCGTTCAAGGACTGGGCCCTGCCGCCCGCGCTGACCCAGGTACGCGCCAAGCTGAAGATCCACGCCGATGGCGATCGTCAGTTTGTCAAAGTGCTGGGCGCGGTGCTCGTCCACGGCTTGGCGGCGGTCGAGGCCGCCTGCGCCGAGGCCCTGGAGGCCGGCATCGCCAGCGGCGACGTGATTCTGACCGTGCTGGCGCGCCAGCGACAGCCCGTGGCGGCGCCAAGCATCGCCACGCCCGATGCGCTTCACCTGAAGATCGAACCCGTGGCCGATTGTGGCCGCTACGACAGCATAAGGAAGGTAGCCTGATGGAACGTCATGAGATTATCGAGGCCATGAGCGAGCTCAAGCTCTACGGCATGCGCGCTAACTTCGATGAGATCGCCGGCAAGGGCCTGGCCCGGCGCGATGAGGTCTATCCTCTCATCGCCGGTCTGATCCGGGCGGAGCGGACCCACCGTCAGGCCCGATCGGTCAGCTATCGCATCGGCGGCGCCAGGTTCCCGATGCTCAAGGACCTCGACGCATTCGAGTTCGCCGATACGCCGATCGACGAGGGCCATGTGCGCGAGCTTGCGACCGGCGCGTTCCTGGACGCCAAGCGCAACGCAATCTTCATCGGCGGAACCGGTACCGGCAAAACGCATCTCTGCATCGCCGTCGCTTCCGCCGTCATCCGCACTCGCGCCCGAGGGCGGTTCTTCAATCTGGTCGATCTCGTCAACCAGCTTGAGCAGGAGAAGGCTGCCGGCAGGAGCGGCAGACTGGCCGAGAAACTGCTGCGCCATGACCTCATCGTCATCGACGAACTCGGCTATCTTCCGTTCAGCCAATCCGGCGGACAGTTGCTGTTCCATCTAATCAGCAAGCTCTACGAGAACACCTCGCTGCTGATCACCACCAATCTTGCCTTCGCTGATTGGCCGCAGGTGTTCGGTGACGCCAAGATGACCACCGCCATGCTCGATCGCTTGACCCATCACTGCGACATCGTCGAGACCGGCAACACCAGCTGGCGATTCAAGAACCGCAGCTGAAAAAAAACCCTCCCCCGGACCCCCTCCCGGCCTTATCCACGTGGGTGCACAGGGACCTCCCCCCCCCACCCCTCCCTACCCATAATATGACTTCCTGCCTGAATGACCCACATTTTAAAAAAAAAAAAAAAATTAATGAAAAATCGGACCTATATCCTAAATTTTTGACTTATTTTTTTTTACGGAAAAATCTGACTGACTGACCGACTGACTGACCGACCGACAAAATTTTTTTAAAAAAAAATTTAGACCCATATCCTAAATTTTTAACTTACTCTATATTTTATATTTACTTCCTTTACCCTATTGCTAATTATATGGTTGTTTATGAAAAAATTAAATTCTTAAAGACGTATATTTCTTACGATAAATGTAACCAATACTTTTTATATACTGAGCCTTCGAAATTATTATCGTAATTTCATAAAATTACGGATAGCTGCTGAATCTCCGACTTTAAAATAATATTTATATTTTA
>CAYIOW010000052.1:0-3379 GCA_964365275.1 uncultured Gammaproteobacteria bacterium | reverse complement strand
TGCACCTGGAACAACACGTGACCTACTCGTTTTCCAGGCGCTACGAGGACGACGGCTACGAGGTGCGGGCCGAGGCGGCGAGATTTTCCCCCGAGGAGACTCAGGGCAAAACGGGCGTGCATCCCAGCGTAGTTTACAAACTGGCACGCGAGTACGCCGCAGCGCACGATCCGGGGCTCACCATCGGCTTCTCCCTGCACAAGTACGCCTGGGGTATTCTCGCCTGCTGGGCCCAGGCGCTGTTCTGCGCGCTGACCGGCCACGACGTGGTGGACACCGAACACCAATGGAGCCTTGGCGGCATCGGACCGCTCTCCGCGCCCAAGCCCTCGCGCTTCCAATCGGGTTTTCTCGGCGAGTGGTTCTCCGGCCGCATGTGGGAGACCTTCGAGCGCCATTACGCCGAAGGCGAATTCAAGCAGCGCGCCGGACTAACGCCTGGCGATTTAGTGAAACTTGCCGAGACGGCGCGGTCGAACAAATGGCTCACCAACTACGGCGAGCCCAAAGTGCGCATCCTGTTCGCCGACAACATGTTCCGGCGCAACAAGTCCTCGGAGCACTACAAGAAGTCGGTGCTCGATGCGACCGAGCTTTACGTCAACGTCAACTTCCGCATGGATTCCTCGGCCGAGTTGGCCGACTACGTGTTGCCCGGCATCTCCCATTACGAAGGCTGGGACATCCGCGGCGAGGTCGGTTATCACCGCTACGCCAATCTGACCGTGCCGCCGCCCGGGCTGAAGCCCGTCGGCGAGGCCAAGTCCGAATGGGAAATCTGCCGCTTGCTGGCCGAGCGCGTCGAGGCCGCCGCCAAGCGTCGCGGCATCGGTCGGATCGAGGACTTGACCTTTACCGTCGAAAGGGACGGCGAGAAGGAGCCTGTGACCCGCGATCTCGACACCTTAGCCGCCGATTTCACCATGCAAGGCAAGCTGGAGACCGACAAGGACGTGGTCCGCTGGCTGATCGAGAACGTTCCGGCCTTCTCGCCGTGGAAGTTCGAGGACGCCGTCGAGCGCGGCTTCGTCACCCTCAACAACAACGCCGGCCTGACCTCACCGCTCTACGCCGACAAGCCGTATCGCTCGTTCGAGGAGCAGTTCTACCTCAAGCGCCCCTATCCGACGTTGTCGGGCCGCCAGCAGTTCTACATCGACCACGAAGTCTTCATGCGCCTCGATTGCGCCGTGCCGACGGCGCGGGAATCGCTGCATCCGTCGAAGTTCCCGCTCAAGTTCTATTCGCCGCATACGCGCTGGGGCATCCATTCCACCTGGCGGAGCAACCGCTACATGCTGCGGCTGCAACGCGGCGTCCCGCACGTCAACCTCAGTCCACGGGACGCGGAGAAGCGCGGCATCAAGGATGGCGACACGGTGCGGGTGTTCAATGATATCGGTGAATTTCAAGCGATGGCCAAGGTCATGCCGGGCCTGCGTCCCGAGACGCTCATGATGGACCACGCTTGGGAGCCGCATCAGTTCTACAAGCGCCTGGGCATGGATACGCCGGTGGCGGGCATTCTCTCGCCGCTCGAGCTGGCCGGCGGCTGGGGGCATCTCAAGTTCGGCGCCGAGTGGGACGGCAACCAGCTTGCCTACGAATCCTCCGTCGACGTGGCGAAGGTCTGAAGGACGGAACATGTCGAAGCGACAACTCGCGATGGTGATGGATCTGAACAAGTGCATCGGTTGCCAGACTTGCACGTCGGCCTGCAAGACGCAGTGGACCAACCGCAATGGGCGCGACTACATGTACTGGAACAACGTGGAAACCCATCCGGGGCAAGGATATCCCCGCCGTTGGGAACATTCGGGCGGCGGATTCGACGCGGACGGCAACCCAAGGCCCGGGCGGATTCCGGACTTCGAGCAAGACTACGGCGCGCCCTTCGACGTGAACTATGCCGAGGCGCTGAACCCCTCGGCCGACAAGCCGGGAGGCGAGGACCGGCCGCACCTCGCGCCACGCTCCGCCCCGGTTCACGGACCGAACTGGGACGAGGATCAAGGCGCGGGCGAATATCCCAACAGCTTTTATTTCTACCTGCCGCGGATTTGCAACCACTGCACCAATCCGCCGGGCGTGGCCGCTTGCCCGCGCAAGGCCATCTACAAGCGCGAGCAGGACGGCATCGTCCTCATCGATCAGGATCGTTGTCGCGGCTATCAGCACTGCCTTGCCGCTTGTCCGTACAAGAAGATCTACTTCAACCCGCTCTTCAAGCGCTCGGAGAAATGCGTCTTTTGTTTTCCGCGCGTGGAGCAGGGCTTGCCGCCCGCCTGCGCGCAGCAGTGCGTGGGGCGCATCCGCTTCGTCGGTTATCTCGACGACGAGGCCGGGCCGGTGCACAAGCTGGTGCGGAAGTGGAAGGTGGCCCTGCCGTTGCATGCCGAGTTCGGGACCGAGCCGAACGTGTATTACGTTCCGCCCCTGTCCCCGCCGAAATACGACGCGGAAGGGAAAACCACCGATGAACGGCGAATTCCCGATTCCTTCCTCATCGGGCTCTTCGGCCCGCGTGTCTCCGAGGTCCTGGGCATTCTGGAAGAAGAACGGGAAAAGACGCGGCGCGGCGAGAAGTCCGAGTTGACGGACCTCCTGATCGCCTATCGGCACGCGGAGATGTTCAAGCTCTGAAAGCGGAAGCCGCATGAAAAGATTCGCCTATTTGCTCGGAGCGCTTGGAGCGGTTGTCGCCGCCGCCGTGGCGTATTTCGCCCTGCGCCCGACGGAGCCGATGACGGAAAAGGAGAATGGTTCCTTCATCGTCGCCTGGCGTAGCGCGGGCGAGCCTTCGTCCGATCCGCTCGATCCGGCGTGGGCGCGGCTTTCGCCGGCAACGGTTTCGATCTACCCGCAAGTCGGTGTCGCGCCGGGATCGGAGCCCTCCGGCGCGGCGACCTTGAACGTCCGCGCGCTCTACGGCGACAAGACGCTGGCGCTGCATCTCGAATGGTCCACCGCGCGTCCGACGAAAGAACGCGCCATCGGCGCGTTCGCCGACGGTGCCGCGATTCAATGGCCGGTCCGTTATGGCCCGGGCGAGGCGCTGCCTTACATCGGCATGGGACATGCCGGCGCGCCCGTCGCGCTGTGGTTCTGGCGCGCCGATGACTCGGTGGAGACGCTCGCGGCCGAGGGGTTCGGCACGCTCACGGTCCAGCCCAGCGACGGCGTCAAGGCCAGGGGCGTATGGAAGGACGGCGTCTGGCGCGCGGTGTTCGCGCGGCCGCTGGAACCCTCCCCGGCCGATCATCGCGTGCGGCTGAATCCGGCCGGCCAAGGATTGGTGCCGGTCGCCTTCGCCGTTTGGAGCGGCGAAGAACGCGAACGCGACGGCCTCAAGCGTCTGTCCGCTTGGCAGGCCCTGAGG
>CAYIOW010000051.1:0-3441 GCA_964365275.1 uncultured Gammaproteobacteria bacterium | reverse complement strand
TGGTGGAAAAGGCGCGAATTTAGGAGAAATGGTAAATGCTTCTCTCCCCGTTCCATACGGTTTTATCATAACTGCACAAGCATATTTTGACTTCATTGAAAAAGCCGGAATAAAAAATAAAATCATGTCTCTTCTTTCAAAGATAAATTATGAGAACAGCGAAGAATTAAACCAAGCGTCAAAGCATATTGGAGAAATTATAATTTCTTCAGAACTGCCAAAAAACCTTGTCAAGGAGATTGTTAGTTTTTATGATAATTTAGAGATTAAAGAAAATAAATATTTTCATAGCAATGGTTCTCTTTTAAAATCAAGCCTTTCAAAAATTAAAAATTTATATAAAGCACCGCTTGTTGCAGTTCGTTCATCGGCAACTGCTGAAGATCTTCCGACGGCTTCATTTGCCGGTCAACAGGATACTTATCTTAACGTCAAAGGTGAAGCCTATTTATTGAAAAAAGTAAAGGAATGCTACGCTTCTTTATTTACACCGCGAGCTATTTATTATCGAAATGAGCAAAAATTTGATCACGATAAAGTTGGTCTTGCTGTTGTTGTCCAAAGAATGATTGAATCAGAAAAATCCGGAGTCGCTTTTTCAATCGACCCTGTCACCAATGATAAAAATAAAATCGTTATCGAGGCAATTTTTGGATTGGGAGAATATATAGTCCAGGGAAAAGTTACCCCAGATCATTATGAGGTTGATAAAAAATCTTTGGTTATCACAAAAAAAGAGATCAGCAAACAGGATGTCAAATTCGTAAAATCAAACATTGATAATAAAGAAGTAAAACTGGGAAAAGAAGGATCTCTAGTCAAATTAACTGATCAGGAAATACTTAAAGTCGCTCTATTAGTACGTGATATAGAAAAACACTATTATTTTCCTCAAGATATTGAGTGGGCAGTTCAAAATAATCGTGTTTACATTACGCAATCAAGACCGATTACAACGACTAAAAATAATGTTTCCAGTAGTTTGGGCGGAGATTTACCTCTTATTTTGTCTGGTTCACCGGCTTCACCTGGAATTGGTGTAGGTGTTGTGAGGATTATCATGTCACCAAAAGAAATCGGTAAAATTAAGCCAGGTGACATCTTGGTTGCTCCCCAAACAAATCCTGATTATGTTCCGGCTATGAAAAAAGCTGCCGCAATTGTTACAGAAAAAGGTGGACGTACTTCACACGCCGCGATAGTTTCCCGTGAACTTGGAATTCCTGCCGTCGTCGGAGCCGAAGGGGCAACGAAGATTTTAAAAGAGGGTATGGTTATTTCCGTCAATGGTTTGACCGGTGATGTTTTTAAAGGAAAAAGCATACAGACTGGCGGACAAAAACTAAAAGCTGAAGTTAAAAAATTGCAAACAGCCACAAATATTTACACCAATTTAGCTCAACCTGATCAAGCCTCAAAAGTCGCCAAAATGCACGTCGATGGAATTGGACTCTTGCGAGCTGAGTTTGTCATTGCCGAAATAGGCGTTCATCCAAAACAGTTTATCAAGGAAGGAAAACAGGATGTTTTTATCAACCGCTTGTCTCGCGAATTAATGAAATTTGTTGGTCCTTTTTCACCACGCCCGGTTACTTATAGAGCCACAGATTTCAAAACAAATGAGTATCGAAATTTGAAGGGTGGAAAAGAGTTTGAACCGCACGAAGAAAACCCAATGCTTGGATTTAGAGGAGCGTACCGCTATATAGCCAACCCAGAAGTTTTTGAAATGGAATTGGCGGCGATTAAAAAAATCTGGGAAAAAGGTTATCGAAATCTTAATCTGATGATTCCTTTTGTCCGTGTACCTTGGGAATTAATAAAAATCAAGCAAATGGTTGAAAAAAGTGGATTGTTAAGCTATCCGGAATTTAAGCTTTGGATAATGGTCGAAGTTCCCTCATGTGCTTTGAATCTAGAAGAGTTTATCAAGGTTGGAATTGACGGCGTTTCGATTGGAACAAACGATCTGACAATGATGTTGCTGGGTGTTGATCGAGACAGCGAAGAAGTGGCCAGTGTTTATGATGAGCGGACTCCGGTAGTTTTGAATGTTCTTGAATATATTGTCAAAACCTGTCGGAAATATAATATTACCTGTTCAATTTGTGGACAAGCACCGTCAGATTATCCGGAAATAGCTGAAAGATTAGTAAAGGCCGGTATTACAAGTCTTTCTGTGACTCCGGATGTTATAGATCGCACCCGAAGAATAGTTTTTGATGTTGAGCGTAAACTCTTCAAGGAAAAAAGCAAAAAATAACCCTTCATTTTTCTAAGTAATTAATATAAAATGGAAATAGATCCTTAAATTGATAGTGTTGCGTCATTCCCGCGTAGGCGGAAATCCAGACTTTCCTGGATCCCCGTTTTCACGGGGATGACAAACTTAAATCAAACTAATTATGCCAACTATTAAAAAAATTATTGCTAACGAAATTATCAATTGTCTCGGATACCCGACCCTTCAAGGAAAACTTTTTTTAGATGACAATCGCTTTGTTATTTCCAATATTTCTTCTCTCGATCCCGAAATAGATTTGCCTGTTGAAGAGCTTCGGGATAAAGATAAAAATCGTTATAATGGACTGGGATCCCAAAAGGCCGCTTCATATATCAATAATTTATTAAGCCCAAAGCTTGCTGGAGTTTCACCGTTAAAACAAACAGATATAGATAATTGGTTATTAAAGGCTGATGGGACTAAAAACAAAAGCAACCTTGGCGTAAACACTATCAGCCTTATTTCAAAATTGGTTGCCAATGCAGGTGCTTTGATATCTGATAAACAACCATATGTGTATCTAAATGAAAATTTTATTAAATCTTCGCATCTGCCCCTTGAATTAAAAAAATTACCTACTCCACTTTTTACTTTATTGACAGGTGGCATAGGAGGTCAGACCGACCTGGATTTTAAGGAATTTTTGGTCTTTCCGTCGTCTGCCTTTCCTTATCATCAGTCCTACCAAATTAGCGTCGATCTTTATCATAATTTACGAAAACTTTTTAAAATGAAGTTTTTTACAAATCTTGATGCGCTTGACGCTATCAAACAATCTGTCGAGTCAATGAACCTTCATTATGGTCAAGATATTTTTGCCAGTATTAATTTTCAAGCTGCAAGTTATTTTAGTCATCGCTATACAATCAAAGATAAAGAGCAACCGTTAACGAGTGAAGAATATATCAAGTTTATTAAGGAGATAATAAAAAAATATTTACTTTTGGTTATTATTGACCCTTTGGAAGAAAATGATCTGCACGCAAATAAAGGCTTTTCTGAAGATATTAAAACGGATTTTTATCTAGCCAGCTCAAAATCAAGTTTGTTTAATCAAGTTACAACAGCCGTGCTAAAACTTAACGAAATTGGAACTATAACTGAATTTTTTGATCAAGTAACTAAATTAAAAAATAATAAATTAAATTATATAATCT
>CAYIOW010000050.1:0-3499 GCA_964365275.1 uncultured Gammaproteobacteria bacterium | reverse complement strand
AAGAAAGGCGGCATAACTTACAACGGGCTTGACTGGCTCGTTCATATCAGGGGACGTCCAGTTCTTAAAGGGCTATTGCCTGCTTCTTCCAGACCCCGTGGTTTCCAGCCTTAATGACTTGCGAGATAAAGCTCGGGGGAATTTTCTTCGGGATTTGGCGCTATTGGGGGACGCAGTTTTACAAGTTACAAAAGCGAAACGGATTAACTATGAGATCCTGGGCAACGCGGAACCCGCTCTCCATGCCCATGTCTTTCCGCGCTATAGGTCAGAACCAGAATCCCTTAAAACGCGCCCTGCCTGGTTCTATGACTGGAAAACTGCCCCGCTTTTTAAGAAGGAGCGAGATGCTCCTTTAATGAAACGAATCCGGGTGACGCTTCAGAAACTGTATACCCGTATTTAAACCGCCATCAGACAGGTCCTAACCTGGTCTAGCCAGCCACCCGTCTAATTTTAAAATCCTCGACGAGAAGTCGGGACGGACGGGACGCTGTTTACTATATGATTATTTAAAAGCAGGGTGATGCCGAATCTTTCACGAACAGTCATACAGTAAACCACGTCCCCTGCCTCCTGCCGCGAGATGTAAAGTCGGGCCGGCAAGGGTATGGGCCCGTCGCTCACGCCGTTGGCCACACCGTGGCCGCGCCTCCTCACTCGGCCTCGGCGCTTACGCAAGCCGCGGCCGCCATGAGGTCGTGACGAACCCATACCCTTGCCGCCCCTCCGCAGGAAAACTTGAGGTGCCAGTTTGGCGCCTCAAGTTGCTTGTTATTATTACATTTATCACGACAGACCCTTGTCGCTCATTAGAGGTCCCCGCGTCAAGAGGCAAAGCATCCCCGCCCACAGGTTGTGGTTCTTCATTTTTTAAAATCTGTTCCGACATTCCTCCGTTCAAGGCTTTTACGCTACCGGGTTCTCTATTATTTGGCGTCGGCACGAAGCCGCACCAGTCACTCATCAGGATCAAGGCTCCGGCGATACAACTGCCGTTGCCCCTGCCCTCTTCGAGGGCCCAGAAAACCTTTGGTTCCCTGCCGTGTCCATCTTAACGGCGGTTTATGCCGCCTACAGGTTTATGGCTTCCGACTTTCGTCAGGCCAACACGCGATTGGCTCACGGCCGAGGCGTCTTCGCCTAAAACAGAGGGTGGAGGAAGCGGCTAATCGGGTTGAGTGGTTTTCCCAACAAGGGTCCGAGCTCGCTCCCTCCACCTAAATCATTACGAAAAAGCGCGTGCCTCATCAAAAGGCGTCTGCTCTTTCAGCACGTGATAGCAAGCGCGCGCTAATTTATGGGCGACTGCCTTGGTGGCGACGATCTTGTTTGTCTTAGCCTGCTTGCGCTGATAAAAGCTTCGGATACGCTCGTTGTAACGCACGGCGTAGTGCGCCGCCTCAACGAACGCCCAGGCCAGGTACTTGTTACCGTTCTTCCGGTTGCCCTCACCCTTCTTTTTTCCGTTGCTCCACCGGGAACTGCCCACGCACCGCGCATATGAGGCGAAGTTACCTACTTTCTCAAAACGCTCCATACTACCTGCCTCGTACATAATGGTCATGCCAAGGATATTCCAAATCCCGTCCACCGTTAAGAGCTTCTTGAACTCCGGCTTGAGCTTTGCCTGCTTAAGCACTACGGCCTCAAGTCCCGAAATCTGCTCATCCAGGCAGCGCAGCACCGTCAGGTTGCTTTGTATTGCCAACGCCAGTACGCTATCCCCGCCACAAAACTGCCCGATTGTCTCATCGTTTAGCTTGCGTATCCCGTCCGTGGTTATTCTTCTGCCGCTGTTGCGGCTTACCAGACCCTGAATGCTCAGTATCTGCGTGGTGCGGCACCGCACCAACTGGGCGCGTTTTCGCAATAGGTCGCGTACAGCACGCTCCTCCTTCGGGTAGATGTGGCCTGTCGGCAGCACACCCAGCCGCAACAGATGAGCCAGGTGCCGGGCGTCGTGCTCGTCCCCGCTGTACTTGAGTCCCTCATAAACTTTCACCGCCGCCGTGTTCACCAGTTTCACTATATAGCCTTCCTCTATAAGCCCGTCGACCAGCCAGTACCAGTTATATGTCGATTCCACCGCTATCGCCTGTATCTTCTTCTTGTATGGCGCCAGTTGCGCCAGGATAACCGGAAGCTCGTTCGGGTGGCGCCGCTCGTATACCACTTTATCGTTCTCGTCCAGTATTACAAGCACGCTGTTATTGGAATGCAGGTCTATTGCAGAGTATAATTTCATACGTGTCCCCTCCTTAAGGTTTGTGATATCTTTTCGCAAAGTAATATTACATAACCTGCGGGAGGGGACCTCTATATGATTATCGGGTTCGCCTGCTATACTATTTAAGCGGCATCGCGCATAGTATACCAGAGGGGAAAAACGCGGTCAATAGCTAAAATCAGGAGCCTTTTCCGGATATGAGAAGACCAGCCGTCCCTTTTAAATCCTCAAATAAAAAAACCGCCCTTCGATCTATCCTTTCAGATGCCAAGGGCGGTGGGTTGTAGTGCCG
Source organism: uncultured Gammaproteobacteria bacterium (assembly GCA_964365275.1). Lineage (GTDB taxonomy): Bacteria > Patescibacteriota > Patescibacteriia > UBA9934 > UBA11717 > CAYIOW01. The sequence goes on along the minus strand of CAYIOW010000050.1, from coordinate 977 downwards.
TTCAGAAAAACGCGAAGCTATTTGGAGACAAGGACGAATATCAAATCTCCCGTGGACTTTCCATACGGTGAGTCAGGATAGCCTGGATGCCGACTGAGCCAGCGATAGCTGTCAGGCCAAGTGTGCATGCCGTGTATGTACTGGTACCCATTCCAAGCATCCGGACATTCGTGGGTCATAGTATCCATACCCATGTAAATCCACTCATTCGGAGGTTGCTCATCGTATTGAAGAAAAAGTTGTGGAGCAAGCCAACGAGGGCAGAGATCCAATCGCCCAGTACTAAGAGCCTTCTCACGATACTCTTGCAGAGGCACACCACGCACACCCCCACATTTATACTCTTTCAAACCTAGGATCGTTGGATTAACCCGTGCTAAATTGACTGTTATATCAGGAGCTGGCGGAAGTTCAGGCTCTCCTATATACGGTATAATACCGCCGATCTCTCGGCAGGCCAGAAATAGCTCATCGGGAGAGTTATACATTACTGACGTAATAGTTCTCCAAACCGGAAATTGCACTATTCCCATAACTTGCTCCTTTCTTTTCTTTGCTCGATTCTATGTTTAACTTTTTCAATATCTGATACGTATTATATAGTATGTTTATATATATGTCAAGTCCTTGTATTCGCCCACGATCCTCACGAATCTCGTCTTTCGCCCCGCAGCTGCGGGGGGTTTTGGCATGTGGTATACTATCCCTATGAAAGGATTTTCGCTGCTTGAATTTATCGGCATGTTCGCGGTGCTGATCATCATCACCGCTATTGTGGTTGGCGGATTTGTGATGTTCAAACGCAGCAATGAATTGACGCTTGCCAAAGAGCATACGCTCTCGCAGCTTACGGAAGCAAAAACGCGCACCCTTGCGGCTTATCAAAACGCCGCGTGGGGCGCGCATATGGAAACAGATCGTGTTATACTTTTTAAAGGATCGTTTGTTTCAAGCGATCCAGAAAACGAAACCGTAAT
>CAYIOW010000049.1:0-3508 GCA_964365275.1 uncultured Gammaproteobacteria bacterium | reverse complement strand
CACCGGTAAAATTGTTCGTCCTTTCTTGGGTGTTCGTTATAAGGTCATCAATAAAGAAGAAAAAGAAAAAAATAATTTAACAGTGGATTATGGGGTATTGGTTAAAACTGGGGCGAATATAAATGAGCTTGCAGTTATTCCAGGCTCTCCGGCGGACAAAGCCGGAATAGTTGAGAATGACATAATTCTGGAAATTGATGGGGTTAAACTGGATGATAAGACAAGTTTGACCTCTATTATTCGTGGAAAAAAAATTGGCCAGGTTATTAATCTAAAGATTCTACACAAGGGAGAGGAAAAAAATGTTCCGGTTACTTTAGAAGCCGCGAGGGACAATTAAAAACGGAAGCCTAAAAACGGAAGCCTTGCTTCCGTTTTTAATTGTGGTATAGTTGATTGTATGTCAATTAGAAAAGTAGAGTTTGTTGAAGGGGAATATTATCATATATACAATAGGGGCAACAGCAAACAAAAAATCTTTTTAGATGATAAAGACAAAGATAGATTTTTGAAACTTCTTTATCTTTGTAATTCAAAACAAAGAATCGATTTTAACAATGACATTATAAAAAGAAAAATTAATGCTTGGGATTTTGAGAGAGGTGAGTCAATAATAGATATTGGCGCATGGGTTTTAATGCCAAATCATTTTCATTTGTATATTACTCTAAAAACGGAAGCAAGGCTTCCGTCTGGTAACGCCATCACAGATTTTATGCATAGAGTTTTAACCGCTTACTCAAAATATTTTAATGCACGTCATCAAAGAACTGGCTCTTTGTTTGAGAGTAAGTTTAAGTCTGTGCATATCACAAAAGATAACCAGGCTAAGTATTTATTTTCTTACATCCATCTGAATCCATTAAAGTTGATTAATCCCGAATGGAAAGAAAAGGGTATCAAAAATAAAAAAGAAGCGATAAATTTTTTAAATTCATACAAATGGAGTAGTTATATCGATTATTTAGAAATTATTCGTCCAGAAAATAAAATTATCAATAAAATTAATTTTTTGAGTTATTTTAAGAGCAAAAATGCTTTTCGGGAAGAAATTCTTGATTGGATAAAAATAAAGCCAAAAGAGGATTAAAAAAAACGGAAGCAAGGCTTCCGTTTATTGTTTCCACCCAGTAAGAGATATTCTGTGTTAGAATGGACCTATGTCAAAAGATTTGGAAATGGCTATTGAAGCGGCAAAAGAAGCTGGGAAGATAGTTAAAGAAAATTTCACTAGGCCGAAAAATATAACTGAAAAGGGAATTAATGATTTTTTGACTGAAACCGACACAGAAGCAGAAAAAATTATTATTGAAAAGTTAAAACAAACTGGGTATTCAATACTCGGAGAAGAAACAGGCGAATTAGATAATAAAAGCACTAAAAAATGGATAATTGATCCACTCGATGGAACAACTAATTTTATTAGAGGTATTCCATTCTTTGCTGTATCGATTGCCCTTTTGGAAAATGATAAAAATCTTATTTTGGGTGTTGTTTATGATCCAATTCTAGATGAGTGTTATTGGGCAGAGAGAAATGAGGGCGCCTATATGAATAGTAAAAAAATTGCCGTCAATGATAAAGGTAGCTTCAATAGTTCAAGAATCATATTAGATTATAATAGGTCTAAAAAATCCAGAAAAGATTATATAGAAACGTTGGCAAAAATAATGAAAAATGAAACTTTATCCGTAACAACTTATGGTTCAACCGCTCTTGAGTTATGTTATGTATCAAAAGGTAGTGCTGAAGCTTTTATGAGTTGTGGAGATAGAATTTATGACTATGCTGGTGGACTAATTATAGCAAAAGAAGCTGGTGCAGAAATTTCTGATTGGGAAGGTACTTCCTGGGACAATTCAAGTTCTTACGTTTTGGCTACAAATCCAAAAGTTCGTGACAAGATCATAAAATGTTTGAATGAGTAATTGGGTGGTGATTTCTAAATATCCCCCTTTCTTATGGTGGAAGCCAAATAAATCCCACACAGCATAAATGCGCCGAGGACAAGATAGATAAAACGGAAAGATGGAATAAAACTAGAAACTACAAAAGCCAATAAAGGACTAAGGATGTAAGCGACAGGGAAGGCGCTACGATAAACCCCCACAAACTCTTCGTTTTCCGACCTGATGTGTTTAAAAAAATAAACGTCGCTCATCACTTCAATAGTTGCAGTGCCAATGCGAGTAACTAATAACAACAAAGCCCATAGCCATACTTTATGTTGATAGATAAAAAAGATGGATAAAGTCGCCAATGACGCTATCGCAAATCCCCACATTAATATTTTTCTTTCGCCTATTTTATCCGCGTATTTGCCTAATTGAAATGGAATAACCAAAAAAGGCAAAAGCATTACAGCAAAAATAGCGCCGATTTCTTTCCAAGAGAAACCCAAATAAAAAGATAAGTATATGGGCGTGTAAATAACCATCCAACAATAGAAAAATTGAAGCAAAAAACTTAAACCATATGCGCGGAATAAATTCTTGTTTTTGAAAAATTTCCCAATATATTTTTTTGCGTTTATTTTGTCATAATTTGGATCGGGTATATTGCGGAGGTGCCAATATGATATTATAAAAAATAAAAATACTACCGCAAAGCTGATTAAATAAATTGTTCTGAAAGAAAATTCTCCCAAAATTGCGCCAAACATCAATTGCGATATTATCCAAGCCAAACCACAAATTGAAATATAAGTCCCTCTTATTCTACCAGTTGTGGAATCTCTGGAGAATATTTTTAAAAGTTCGTCTAGGGAGAAAAAGATCAAGAGGTTGAGAGAATAATAGATAATAAATATTATAATGGCGCTCCAAGCATTTTTAACCAAAATTAATAACAAGAGGGATAAAATATCGAGAATAGTTACGAAAAGTAGAAATTTATATCCGCCCATTTTTCTGAATATTTTTTGAGCTATCAGAAGCGTTAACACAGAGCTTATTGACCCCAAAGTATAAATAATGCCGACGAATTTTTCACCTACAAAAGAAGAAAGAAAGCTTGAATTTATGTAAGCGGTTAGAGCAATTGATAAGGAAAAAATAAAACCTGCCAAATATATTTTTTTTCTATTTTTATTCATAATCTATTTTTCCGCTTATGCAGTGGGATGCCTTTGAGGCGATTTATACTCCTAATACTACTGGTATAACCAAAGGTCTTTTTTCTGTTTTTTGGTATAAGAATTTTGAAACTGTTTCACCCAATCCTGCTTTAATGTAATCAAAATCCGTAATAATATTCCCGGAATTTTCACCTTGAATATTCAATTCTTTTTTATACCATGGCTCAAAAGGCTTTTCATAGAAACCACTTTATCGTTTATCTGAATATATTTGTTTGAAACGGCCCTGCTGATGGTGGAGGGATGAAAATTTAAAACCCCAGCCACATCTTTTAACGTAAATGTTTTTAGAGCGCCATTATTTATAATCGCATCCCTCTGAAAGTCCAATATGCATTTCGCTACTTTGCATATCGTATCTTCACGCCGCTT
>CAYIOW010000048.1:0-3866 GCA_964365275.1 uncultured Gammaproteobacteria bacterium | reverse complement strand
TAAACTAGGCGCGGTTGTGGGGGCGGCGGTGCCACCTCACTCCCGCCCCCGGCCGGGGGGGGCGGAGGGAGGGGTGGTTCGCCACCTGCCGGCGCGGAGCCAGCGGGGGCTGTGGGTGATACTGCCTCGGCGAGGACAGTGTCTCGCCGAGGAAGTGTGGGAGGGGGAGGGGGTTTTCCACCACGACGCGCATTTTTCCTCCTTGCGCGAGTGGTTGTCGGCCCGGCGTGCGAATTGCGCGCCTTCGCCTTCCTTCAATCTTGAACTGTTCAAGAGAAAAGGAAGACGGAGGATATAAAATTGTCGTACCCCACCTAACCTCCCCTGATTCAGGGGAGGAAATTATGGTCTAGTTATTTCCACAGTTCTGGGGGCTCATTGCAGAGCGGCTGTCCGGCCTAAATCCGAAGATTGTACCGAACAAAGAACGGTTAAGGCGAAGGGAGCGAGCCGAGGCCCGGGCCCCACACCGCCATTCAAGGGCGTCCGAAGGAACTAAATTGGAGAACCAAAAGTCCTCATCAAACGCCTGTCTCTCCCCAGAACCGTGGAAACAACAATGTTTTGGCCGTTTCCAGCCGTTTTAATGAACCGCAGTTTGTATCATATTTTTAAGGTTTTGTCAACCCACCCACTCTACGGATCTAGGACTTAGGAAGAAAAAGGAAGATGAATTGAGGAATTTACAGCATGAATGTACAAATTCCTCAATTCTTCAATTCCACAGTTCTTTCTCCACCTACCATATACCGTCTGCCCTTGATATACTTCCGCTATGTCGCATATATCAGATTGGCAGTCGTCTATTATCGGCCATAGGGCGCAGACAGATTTTCTGTCGCGCGCATCAGAAGCCAAACGGCTCTCTTCCGTTTATCTTTTTACCGGAGACCGCGGAGTTGGCAAAACGGCCGTGGCGCGTGCGTTCGCGGCGCATTTGCTAAGCGCGGCGCCGGAAAAATTGAATTCGCACTCGGATTTTGTAACGCTTGAAATGGAGGTCAACGATAAAACAGGCAAAGAAAAAGAAAGCATTGGCGTTGACCCCGTTGAAATATTTCGCGGGCGGCTTGAACGGTCGGCGTTTTATGGCGGGAAGAAAATCGCATTGGTTGAAAATGCCGGTTCATTGTCGGTTGCGGCGCAGAACGCCTTGCTGAAAACACTTGAAGAACCGAAAGGAGATACGATTATTTTTTTGGTGGCCGAACGAGCCGAACAACTTCTGCCGACCGTTCGTTCAAGGGCGGAGGAAATCAGATTCGGGAGAGTGTCTGACGAAGCGATTTACGGCGCTCTTGTGAGTCGTGGCGCGCCGAGACGGGAGGCGGGCGAAATAACGGAACATTCCGCCGGCTGTCCCGGTATCGCGCTTGAACTTTCAAAAGACAAAATCGCGTTTCAGGAATACAAAAATGAAATGGAACTTGCGCGAAAATGCATTGACCCGTCGTATCCTCATCGTTTGACGGCGGCGCGAAATCTCCTTCCTGTCGGCGACGACCATATAAAGGCGCGCAAACTGCTTTTTCGCCGTCTTGAATTGCTTGAAGGTCTGATTCGCGGAGAAATGATGAAAGGGGTGGGAATTGCGGACAAGGCGTCCGACCGCGAATATCCGTCGCGAATGTCGGCGGTTCAAGCGAAAACCATATTGAGCAAGATGAAAACCGCGCGCGCCGACATCCAAAACCATATTTATCCACCACTCGTTCTATACCAAATGATTTCCTAAAAATATGAATCTCAAAAAACTAACACAGCGTTTCTTCCCGGCTTCTCTGCTTCTCTCTATTATCTTTTTCGGCGCCGGTTGCATTTCATTCAGCGGTTCTAAAAACACGCAAGGCGCTCTCGGTATATGGAAAACCGTTGACGGAGGAAAAACATGGGAAAAACAAGCGGCTCTTCCGACTCCGCAGGGAGTTGGCAGTATTTCCGCATTTGGAATATCGGAATTGGTGATGGACCCGTCTGATAAATTCGCCTTGTATGCCGGAACCGACCAGGACGGACTTCTTGTAAGTTTGGACGGCGGGGATGGCTGGCAACGCGTTCGCGAGCCGTCTCTTCGCGAAGGACGTGTTCGCGCCGTGGCGGTTGACCCGAAAGACAAATGCAACATTTTCGTTTCCCGCGCACAGCGGCTTTCAAAGAGCACGGATTGCGGGCGCACTTTCAACACGGAAGCGTATGTTGACACGCGAGGAAGCGTGATTGTTACCGATGTTGAAATTGACTGGTACAATTCAAACATCGTGTATCTTACGACAACCGACGGCGATGTCATTAAATCAACCGACGCAGGCGAAAGCTGGGCGACAATTTATCGCGCTTCATCCGAAATCCGCGATTTGCTGATTGATTTGTCGGACAGCCGCGTTCTTCTTGTAGCGACTGCGCGGAAGGGCCTGCACCGCTCGGTTGACGGAGGCGCGACATGGACTGATGTGCTGAAGGACGGTTACGATGATTTGAAGGATGTGCGAAAACTGGTGAAGCTCGCGCAGGACAAAGGAGGGAAGACAACGCTTGCTTTGTCAGGTGCCGGACTGATTCGTTCAGCCGACCACGGGGCGACATGGGAATCGGTTCCTCTCCTTCCGACTGGAAGCGTAAAACTGACATCGTTAGGCGTTGACCCGCGGGACGGTCGCCGCATAATGTTGGGCGCCGGTGCGACGATTTATGTAACGCAGGACGGCGGAGCGAAATGGGATACTGAAAAAATGCCCGCGCAGGCATTGGCGACAAATTTCGTTTTTGACCCGACGAACGGTAAAACCGTTTATCTTGGTCTTCAAGCGATTGAAAACGAGGGTGAGCTGTTCTAATATTGCTTTATATGAATCAGTTGTTGATTACCGAAAAGGCATCGTTTGACGGAATTATTGAACGCTTGCGGGGTGAGCTGGCTACGATAAGGACGGGCAGAGCATCTGTCGGTCTCGTGGATATGGTTAAAGTTGAAGCGTATGGCTCGCTTCAAGACCTGAAAAACCTCGCGTCAATAATAGTAACGGATACGAAGACGGTTCAGATTGAACCGTGGGACGCGAACATCGTGAAAGACATAGAGAAAGGGATTGAATTGTCCGGAATAGGAATTCATCCCGTCGTCGCCGGAAAAATAATCCGTCTCACAATGCCGCAGATGACCGAAGACACCAGAAAACAGCTTACGAAGACAGTCGGAAAGAAGGCGGAGGAAGCGAATGTGTTTTTGCGCCAGACGAGAGACGAGATTAAAAAAAAGATTGAGAAGAGTGAAACGGCGAATGAAATCGCGGAAGACGCGAGGTATCGTTTGCAGGAAGAGTTAGACGAACTCACAAAGGAGTATAAAGACAAAATTGTAGCAATTGAGAAAGAGAAGTGCGATCAAATAATGGAAGTGTAGTATGCCCTCCCTCTGCCAAGACATAGCAAACGAATATAACGAACTCATTAAATTAAGAGACGCCTTTCTAATTGAGCATAATAAAGGGAAAGAAACGGGAGACCTGAAGAAACTAAACAAGTCCAAAAGAGAACTTGAAAAGAAAAGAGATTCTCTAATGGAGAAGTTATGGTCTCCTTACTACTATCCCAGAGAGCTTAAAAGAGTTGAAAAGAAAGATAACTATAAACTCATTGAAACACTGGAAGGTCATACCGGCTCGGTGTTTACCCTCCAAGTCCTTCCGGACGGCCGCATTGTTTCAGGAAGCCAGGACAATACCATTAAGATATGGACCGAGAAAGAAGAAGGAGGATATAACCATGAAACACTGGAAGGTCATACCAACTCGGTGTTTACCCTCCAAGTCCTTCCGGACGGCCGCATTGTTTCAGGAAGCTCGGACAAAACCATTAAGATATGGACC
>CAYIOW010000047.1:0-4106 GCA_964365275.1 uncultured Gammaproteobacteria bacterium | reverse complement strand
CGTTAGCTTGGAAGCGCCATTCTCTGAATCATTCACTCCGTCAAATGGCGGTACATACACGGATGATGCCATCGGGTTAGAATTGACTGTGCCTGAAGAGGCATTGGGAACTTCAACGAGCTCCGGAACAATAAATATGGAAGAAACGAATTCAGTCGTTGACACAACTGCGGCAACCGTAATTGGAAACGGATTTGAATTGTCTGCCGTTGATGCTGGTGGTACGGCTATTACTACCGGTTTTGCCGATGAAGTTACGGTTGATTACACGATGACGATTGCTGAACTGGATACGGAAAACATTGATACTGAAGATGAAGTAAATGACCTAGTGATGAGTTATTACGACAGCACAGGAACATGGATTGCAGAGGCGACATCGGTTACCTTCTTGGACGCAACCGGCGATACTATTGCGGAAGCGAGCGTGGCAGACGATCTGTCAAATGTAACCTTGGTTCAATTCTCTGCGGCTGTGGACCACTTTACCGTGTTCTCCATCACGGCGCCGGCGGACGGTATCGCGCCTGGAGTACCAAGCGGACTTTCAGCCACAAGCGCTACCGGAGCCATACGGCTGAACTGGACGGCGACGACTTTGAATGCTGACGCGACCACAATGACCGACTTAGCCGGTTACGAAATATACCGCGATACAAGTTCTGGCGGAAGTTTCACAACGCAGGTGAATACAAGCGATGTGGTTGGAACGACATATCTTGATGAAAGCGTGGCGGACGGCACGACTTACTTCTATAAAATCACAGCTGGGGATACCGGAGGAAACGAATCCACAAAATCAAGCACCGTTTCTGCGATTCGCGGTTCATCTTCAGGCAGTGGCGGAGGAAGCAGTAGCGGTAGCGCGGGTGCGACAACAACCACTACGATAGTTGACGCGAACACTGCGAACGCGGCGGCAGACCCGATTTCAGCTTATTACCCAAGCAGGGTTTCGGTTGATTCAAAGCTTCCTTCCACTACGAAAATCGGAGGGCTGGTAAAACTGGCGAATCTTCCGGCGGTGTACTTCGTCGGAGGAGACGGATTAAGACATCCGTTCCCGAACGAGCAGGTTTACTTCTCATGGTATGAGGATTTCGGCGATGTTAAGGTTCTCTCGCAAACCGATATATCAAAGATGACTATGGGAGATGCGGTACGAGTCAGGCCGGGAACATGGATGATAAAGATTCAATCCGACCCGAAAGTTTACGCGCTGGAACCGGGCGGCATATTGCGATGGGTGAAGACGGAAGCGGCGGCGAAAGCGCTGTTTGGCGATACATGGAATAAGCAGATTGTTGATGTGGAGCCGACATACTTCCAGCGATACACCCGTGGAAGCGATTTAGACAGTTCTGCGCAACATCCGAAAGGGAGTTATGTGAAGGATACGACCGGAGCTATGTTCTATATCACCGAGGACAATAAACTGCGCAAGATTTCTTCCGATGCGGCGAAGAAAGCGAACAGGATACAGGCGAGATTCATCCGTTCAACGGCCTCGGGCGACAAAGAGAGAACCTCCGGAGACGAGATTAAGGCGAAAGAAGATGTCGTTCTTGACTTCCAGGATATCGGAAGAAAGAAGCAGTAATTTCGCGAAACGAATGTGCCGGGTTAAATCCCGGCTTTTCGTTTGTGATATAATCCCGCATTATGTCAAGAATAGAAGAAACATATCGCGAACTTCAGGAGAAGAAGAAGGAGAGAAAAGAATTGGCGGCGTCGTTCAAGGACGAATTGAAAGCGAGCTCGGAATACGAGCGGCTTTGCGAAGAACTGAAAACACTGCGTGGGAAGAAGAAGGGGATTGAAAACGATATTAAGTCGCGGTCTTTGGGAGACGCAAGAAAACTAGAAGAGCTTGCGCTTGAAATTAGAAGCGAAGAGGAGTTGCTTTCAGATTTGTCTTTGAATGCGTACTTGAGCGGTGAGAAAGTGGAAATAGCCGACGAATACTCAAATACCTGGGTTCCGCACTTTAAGGTTACTTTTAGGAAGAGATAGGAAGTGAAGGAATAAACAGGAATACACATGAATACACAGGAATGGGGGAAGAGGGTAAATCGGGGAATAGCGAGAATATATAATTAAGCAACTTGGTTATCCTCCCCTAAATAGGGGAGGCAAGGAGGGGTATGACTGTACATAAAAAAATATCTTTCTTCGTTGTCCTACCGATTCTTACAATCGTTTCTTTCGGGCTAGGGATATCGTTTGGCCTCAATCGCATTGACGACACAACGAGTCATCGTGACGCGAATTTTGCGATCGAAAAAAAGACGGTAACAACTTTTCCCCCGCCGATACAGAGTAAAGCATTTTTTGATAATGCGATTCAAAAGGCCAATTCTCGCTTAATCACAAATAAAGATGCCGCGCGTTCCGCTGTTGTCGCTCATCATCTTCTGGTCGCTGATGGTATCGCGACAACTATGTCATCGCTTAGTTCCGGGGCGTCGCTTGTTGTCGTTGTTTCTCCAAACCATTTTTCGGTCGGTCGTTCCGCGATACTGACAACAAAAGGAAGTTTCAACACCCCATACGGTGTTCTTGAATCTGACGCCGATGCGGTTGACGCTTTAATTCTGCGTATTCCGCGTCTTCAAACTGACGACCTGCCTTTTTATCGCGAACACGGTATTCAAAACCTAACGCCGTTTATCAAGCACTTTTTTCCTCAAGCCAGAATCGTCTCAATCGTTGTTGACGAAAGCGCCAGCGCGGAGGATATGACCGCGATTGGAAATGCGATAGGACAGGGTTTGCCGAATGCTGTGTTTATCGCGTCAGCCGATATGTCGCATTATCTTCCGGAAGACGCGCAAATGTTTCACGACGATGTTACTATGGCGTGTATTGAACGAGGCGGATGTCCGGGTACCGACCTGGAAGTTGATTCAAACCGCGCGCTTGACCTTTTGTTTGCCGTGAACGAAGCGCGAGATACGCAGGCATTTGAGCTTTCGTCTTACACCTCATCACTCTCACTTGGCGCAACGAAAGATTGGCGTGAAAATACGAGCCATATTCAAGGAGTGTTTTTGAAAGGCGAGCCGTTATCGTCGTCGTTTGCCTCGCTGATTTTTGTCGGGGATATTATGCTTGGGCGAAGAGTGCGGTCGCAGATTGATAAAGAAGGAAACGATTGGCCTTGGCTGGAAGTGGAGCGATTGCTTCGCGGGTCTGATATCGTTGTCGGTAATTTAGAAGGCGCGGTGAACGACAGACCGAACAAAATGACGCTTGAACCGCCGTTTTCATTTGATATGTCGCATGACGCTATCGTTGAGATGAAGAAGCGCGTTGACATCGTTTCGCTTGCGAACAACCATACAAGAGACGCTGGAATTGCTGGTGAAGAGGAAACGAGGACGCATCTAAAAGAAATCGGCGTGTCATTCTTTGGGTCGTTTGAAGGTCCGGAGCCGAGATACGATATGACAATCGGAGACCTGGGCATTTCATTTATTGGGTATCACGCTTTTCGTCCAAACGAGGTGAGATTGCTTCAGATGATTAAGGAAGCCGACGCGGAAGGTCGCTTCGTTGTTGTTTTTTCGCATTGGGGAGTGGAATATCAAAACACGCCGAGTAATGAGCAAAGACGATTGGCTAAGGCGATGGTTAAAGCGGGTGCCGACCTTATCGTTGGCTCGCATCCACATGTTTTGCAGGCGACCGAAACGATAGACGGTGTGCCTGTTGCTTACTCGCTTGGGAACTTCATTTTTGACCAAGACATTTCGTCTACTTGGAACGCAATTGCGCTGGGCGTTACAATTCAAGACAAGAGTGTTACACTTTACCCAATGGAAATAATAACAAAAGGTGGCCAGACGGCGCCGACGAACTAAATCAATGAATTGATGAATTAAGGAATTTGCACTAATAAAGGACTCACGCATCTCATCCAAATGCGTAAGTCCTGACATGATACAATCCCCGCATATTCAATAACTCCAATATGCCCTCCCTTTGTCAAGACATAGCAAACGAATATAACGAACTCATTAAATTAAGAGACGCTTTTCTTATTGAGCATAATAAAGGAAAAGAAACGGGAGACCTGAAGAAACTGAACAAGTCCAAAAGAGAAC
>CAYIOW010000046.1:0-4226 GCA_964365275.1 uncultured Gammaproteobacteria bacterium | reverse complement strand
TGGACCGAGAAAGAAGGAGGAGGATATAACCATGAAACACTGGAAGGTCATACCGGCTCGGTGTTTACCCTCCAAGTCCTTCCGGACGGCCGCATTGTTTCAGGAAGCGATGACAATACCATTAAGATATGGGACGGGGAGAAGGTCTAGTAAAAAAATATAGGTTATTTACACTTGATGCTAGTTTGCATAATATAAGGTTTCTATGAAAATTACAGCAGAACAGCTTAAATCTCTTGCGGATTTATCCGGAATGACTCTAAAAGAGGGAAGCGAAGAGAAACTTCGAGCCGATTTGGAGAGCATTCTTGGTTATGTTGAAAGAATCCAAAAACTTGATTTGAAAGAAGCCGGACATGCATCGGCTGTAATCGTGAGCGATGAATGGCGAGAAGATGTGGTTGTTGCGAGCGATGACTATGCACGACACGCGATAACCGACCAATTCCCAATTAAGTCGCCAGACGGTTCGTTGGAAGTTAGCTCGGTGATTGGAAGAGACACATAGCGATTATGACGATTCGTGAACTTCGTAAATCTTATCTTGATGGAACGATGACTGTCCGCGAAGCGGTGGACGGATATATTTCGCGAATTGAAGAAAAAGACGGCGAGATTGGCGCGTTTTTGGAAGTGTTTAGCGCGGACGCCCGTTTGGAGGCGGATGAAGCGGACAGCATGCTTAAAGAGCGCAAAGATGACACTGACATTGGACCTCTTTTCGGAATTCCGGTTGCCGTGAAGGATAATATTTTGGTTTCAGGAAAAATTGCATCAAGCGGTTCCAAAATTCTGGACGGGTATGTGTCGCCATACGACGCCACTGTAATTTCTCGTTTGAAAAAAGCAGGCGCGATTATTTTGGGTCGCACGAATATGGACGAATTCGCATGCGGTTCGTCTATGGAAAACACGGCGTATCAGGAAACGAGAAACCCGATAGATACATCGCGAGTTCCCGGCGGATCGTCAGGCGGCTCCGCGGCGGCGGTTGCGGCCGGGTTTTGTCCGATTGCGTTGGGAAGTGAAACGGGCGGCAGTGTAAGACAACCGGCGTCTCTCTGCGGCATTGTTGGTTTTAAGCCGACATACGGAGCGGTTTCAAGATACGGACTGATGCCGCTTGCGTCTTCAATGGACCAGGTCTCAACATTCGGGGCAACGGTTGGTGACGCCGCCGAACTTTTTCGGGTTATTGCGGGAGTTGACGGACAAGATAAAACCTCGCGAGCAGTGGATTTGCCGATGCCGGAGTTTGGCGGACGCGACATAAATGGATTAAAAATAGGCGTGCCAAAACAGTTTTTTGACGACGAAATGGACGCTGACATTTCAAGTTCAATAAAAAGCGCTCTAAAGAAATATGAGGAGGCGGGCGCTATCGTGTCGTCTCTTGACATTCCGTTATTGGAAGACGCGCTCGCAATGTATTATGTTGTGATGCCCGCGGAGCTGTCTTCAAATCTACAAAAGTTTGACGGCGTGCGGTTTGGTACAAAAATTGAAGGCGATGGATATAGAGACGGACTTATGAAAACGCGTGGCGCGCTTTTCGGAGCCGAAATTCGCCGAAGGATTTTAATCGGCTCGTTTGTTCTATCCGCCGGATACGTAGACGCTTATTATCTGAAAGCGGTGGCGGCAAGGGAAGCTTTGCGTGAATCGCTTAGAGAAGCATTCAAAGAGGTTGATGTAATTATGGGTCCGACGAGTCCGACTACGGCGTGGAAATACGGCGAAAAGTTTGACGACCCGCTAACGATGTATTTGGCGGACATTTATACTTGTCCGGCGAATCTAGCTGGCATTCCTGCTATCTCAATTCCCTGCGGAACGGTGAAAGGATTGCCGGTTGGGCTCCAAATAATGGGGCCGGAAGGGCAGGACGCGCTGGTTTTTGATGTGGCGTATTGGTATGGAAAATGATTTGCAGGTGTTGTGGCTATTTGCCATTAGCCTCGTAGTGTTATTCATTGCTATATATTTCGTGCAAAGGATGTTTTTCAGATTTCTGATTCGCGTACGAGCAGACATTTCAGACCGAAAGGGGATAGAACGAAAAATGAAACAGATTGAAGAAATGCTAGATGTTGATTCGGAGACATCTTGGCGTTTGGCGGTTATTGAAGCCGATAAATTGTTGGATTACGGATTGAAGGAGCTGATGTTTATGGGTTCATCGTTTCATGACCGTCTGAAACTCGCTTCTGCGAAGTTTCGTCGAATTCGCCCCGTCTTTGAAGCGCACCGCCTTCGCAATCGTCTGGTTCACGAAACGGCTTCTCTCTCTCGTTCCGAAGCGAAACGCGCCGTGTCGCTTTATCGTTCTGCCCTCAAGGAGCTCGGCGTACTGTAATGCGAGTTCGTTATTTGTATAATTATCGTTGTTCATCACTTCCCTCCCCTAAATAGGGGAGGTTGGGTGGGGTACGACTTGTTATATGCCAATCCCATACATCCAATCCCACACCTGGTCTCTCGGTCCTCTTGTTTTTCAGACATGGGGAACTTTTGTGGCGCTTGGTATTTTACTCGGACTTCTCGTAAGCAGAAAACGGGCGAAGTCGCTTGGATTGGACGACAGAATTATTTTGGACTGCGCGACATGGACGATAATTGCCGCGCTTGTCGGCTCCCGTTTGGCTCACATTCTTTTTTATGAACTGGCGACTTATATTGCGAACCCGCTTGAAATATTCCGAATTTGGAATGGCGGGATGTCGGTGATGGGTGGCTTTGCGGCGGCGTTTTTGGTTGGCGTCTGGTTTCTTCGGAAAAAACAGGTGGACATTTGGCGATATACGGATGCGATGATTTTTGGATTGCCGGTTGGACTGATGATTGGGCGGATAGGATGTTTTCTTATTCACGACCATCCGGGAACGGCGAGCGACCTAATTTTATCGGTTAAATATCCTGATGGCGTGTCTCGTCTTGACCACGGACTGCTTCTCTCAATAAACGGAGGGCTGATGGCGTTGTTTTTTTTATGGCTTTCAAGGAAAACTCGTCCAGCAGGAACTTATGTGGCGGCGTTTGCGCTTTGGTATGGCGTGATACGGTTCATCCTTGATTTCTACCGTATAATTGACGCGAAATATTTCGGGCTAACTCCCGCGCAGTATATCTCCGCTCTGATGGCGGGCTTCGGTGGATATTTCTTGTGGCGTCTTCTTTGTTCCTATGATAAAATCAAAAAATCTCATTCTTGAAGTTCCATTATGGAAACACAAAAGCGGCCATTTTTTGACGGACCTCCTCAAACAATGTTTACATTCGGGCTTGCCTGCGGCGTTGCGTTGTCGGCTGTTGCGGCCGTTCTGCTCGGCGGAGGAAACATTAACGGCGCGATTCTGGCTCGCGGCGGAAATCCTGAAGCGGCGCAAGCTGACGCCGTTCAGCGCGTTGTGCCGACACAGATTGCGGCTCCGGCCGCAGGAGCGGTTAAGGTGGCAACCGCGGCTGACCATGTGCGCGGAGATTTGAAGAAAGCAAAGACAGTTCTTATTGAATATTCCGATTTTCAGTGTCCATATTGTCAGAAGTTCCATCCGAGTATGAAACAGGTGGTGGCCGACTATGGAAACGATGTTGCGTGGGTATACCGGCATTTTCCACTCTCGTTCCATCCGGAATCAACGAATGCCGCCGAAGCGTCCGAATGCGCGTCAGAGCAGGGGAAGTTCTGGGAGTACGGAGACCAGTTGTTTGACCGTCAGCAGACATTGGGAGAGGCGGCTTACGGCGAAATTGCAGATTTCATTGGCTTGGATAGAAACAAGTTTGATGCCTGTCGCGCTTCAGATAAATACCTTGCGAAAATTAAGCAGGACCAGTCGGACGGTTCCGCCGCCGGTGTTACCGGAACCCCGGCGACCTTCGTAAACGGTCAACTTGTCTCCGGCGCCGTACCTTATGAACAACTAAAAGCGCAAATTGACGCAGCATTGAAACAGTAGGCGTAGAACAAATATTCACCGGATGGGGTGTAATAAAAACACCGTCATACGAAAACACCGAACCGTTCGGTGTTTTTGCAATCCGTTCCAACTACTTCCGCATTGCCGAGTCCGCATTAGTAGTTTTAATCGTTTGGATTTTGCTCGAAACACATTCGAACTTCGTCCAATTTTGGCGGTGTTTTTTGGACGAAGTTCGAACATTTTTTGAAGAAAATCCGAATTCCGAATTTTAAAATCCAATCGCTCGGGCGGGCAAAAAGGAAG
>CAYIOW010000045.1:0-4396 GCA_964365275.1 uncultured Gammaproteobacteria bacterium | reverse complement strand
GCAATGAGCGATGAGTATTAAGTCAAAAGCAATAAAAAGCTTTAGGCGGGCTGCCGCCATTAGAAAACATGCGGGTGACTGCTGTCCTGTTTAATGCTCATTGGATTTGATACGACAAATGATGTGGTAACCTGGATGATAAGTTCAAATGCTGAACTAATATACTGATGTTGGAGGGAGATGTCAATAGCATAATAACCTACTGGATATTCCACTATTATGCCACAACCTTTTTTAGGTTTATTTCTTCAATTGCTGAATGTTTCCGCCACTTCTTCAGATAGATATATATTATTGGTTGGTCCTTTTCACGATTCCTCAGTGAAGTCTCTTTGTGCCAGTTATTAAAATCATCATCTCCATTAACCTGAAATATTACAAGAGCATTAGAAGGTATCTTATTTGCTACCTCTTCATTTTCCATTAAGTATCTATGAAATTCTGTTGAAACCATGCCCAGGAAATCTGTATAGTTACTCATCACTTACTCCTTTCAAAAATTCTTGCTTGTATTTTAACCAATTTTTATTAATATCCCAATCCCCATAAGTTAACGTACTTTCAAAACTCAAATTTAGCATTCTCTTTACCTGTTTACCCTTTATATCATATCTATCCATATGTGAAGAACCATGGGCACAATCATATCTTACTGCTACTTTCCATTCACCTTTAACCTCTACTTCTAATTGTACAGAAAAATATGTAACCTTACCTTTTTCAGTTTCATGATGATGGCGTTTCCTTACTCCATTATCAAATATTATTACAAAATCAACTATCTTTCCCATAAAAGTTTACCAGTACTTTATGCCTGCAGGGGTCAGGATGTACATGTAGGCTATCTTGTTCTTTGAATTTTTAAATCTCTTTGCACGGATGTATCCCGCATCAACGAGGTTGCTCACGACGTAGTTTACACTGCCCAGGCTTAGGCCGAGTCTTCCGGAAAGCTCACGCTGGGAAAGTTTGTTGTCTTTTGATAGCTCTTTTAGGAATTTTAGGTGATGGCCGTTCATATAAGAAGCAATGAGTGGAAAGCAATGAGCAATGAGAAGGATGCTCTGTATTATTCTTGCGGCTTTTCAATTGCAGTGTTTTAATCCGCCCGATGATTCAATAAATCCCTGTTCGACCAAATAGTTTGCAATAGCATCCACTATCTTTTCGGCACTCTGAATGTCTTCTTTTGCTTCATCCTCTCCTATGCTCAAATCAAACTCATAATCTCCCAACTGCCGCTCACGGAAAAGGCGCGTGATCAGTTTGCTGAACTCTTTAGGGAAAATGGTCGGTTTGCAGCATAGTAAGCACGTGATGATGCAAAATCGTAATCTCCATCCTCAATTTGTCGTTTTGCAGCGGCAAGAGAACGCCTGGCCTTGCTAATCATTGTCCGCAACTGATCTTTAAGGAGTTTGTCCTGGCTCACAGGGTAATCCCTTCTTTACTAATGTTTATGAAAAGAGGACTGTATTTATCATGATTGAGCCGTTCTTGTGAAACAGGAAATGCAGAAAAAACGGCATTATACTCATAAAGGGTATCACCTGCTACCTCATCAATAATATCCTTAACTTCTTCAGAAGCATCATCCACAACAACCAAACAGTCGTAGTCTGAGCCGGAAGTCTCTTCACCCCTGGCCCTGGAACCAAATAGTATAACCCTTTTTAAATGGTCACCTAACTGTTCTCTTATCCCTTTAACAAAATAATCAAGTGCATCATCTGCCATACTATGTTACCTCTCCTTTAAAATCCCGATGAGTAGCTTCCGTTTGACAATGGCCCGCCAGAAGTCAAGAACGTGAGACGTGAGACGTAGGCTGATTATCTGCTGCCATTTCTTTTCCCTTTAAGATAACGTATAAGACCAAGGATCTTACTTTTTACTCTTTCAAGTCGTTCGAAAAGGTCCTCGTTTGTCATGAATCCAATCATTTATTTTTCTTCTTTATCGTGTGTTTAAATTTTAAAACGGCGAAGTTGAGTTCGATCGTTGTTTCTGTGTCGCTTGTTTGCAGATCGTCATCGAATATTTCGGTGATTAGCTCTCCGCTTTTTTGCATGAGCGATTTTTGATCGGCTTTATCTTGAACTGTTGATAGCTTTTTAATGCTTCTTGACAGCTCTCTGATTTTTGAGAAAGTCTCTATGATGGATAGAGTTGCCTGTATTGCCTGTGGGCTTTTGAGGATGGTAGCCAGCATATATAAGCCTTTTTCAGCAAAAGCTTTGGGATTAACCGTAGAGTGCTTTAGCTTATCGAACCGGAGGAATTTTTCCACCAGTTCAATTTTTTCAGATTTTGCAAGTTCGATGATATATCCAGCAGGAAACTTATCAGGGTTATTCGTAACAGCTTTATTGATATCTCTTGTCTCAACCCCATATATTTGAGCTACATCACTATCAAGCAAAACGCTCTGACCTCTTATCTCAATTATTAGCTCTTTTAGGTTCTCAATTTTCACTATATCCATCAATCACCTCATCTTCGGTAACATGAGACGTGAGACGTAAGACGTCTCACGTTATTCAAGATCCTTCTTCAATTCCTCTATTGCCATCTTTAGCATCTCATACTCATCCAGTTTCCTCTTCAGGAAATCACGACTGAGTTGTATCTTACTTTTTATGCCCGCAGGGGTCAGGATGTACATGTAGGCTATCTTGTTCTTTGAATTCTTTTGGCTTAGGCCGAGTTTTCGGGAAAGCTCACGAAAGAAGCAATGAGCAATGAGTAGAAGATAGCAATGAGGGGGATGTTAGGGATTATTGCGCTCTCTGACTGCTGTTTTTAATCCTCCGAGTTTCTTTTTCTCATTGCTCATTTCTCATTGCTCATTGCTCGATACTCATTGCTTTATTTTGACAGGCTGGATTTTCCCTGAAGGTTACCAATGCCTGCACCTCACCCTGTATAAATGGCAAAAGGCGAAAGGACCTTGTAGCCCTTTGAAATTCTTCGCCTGTTACAATCCGCTTTTTAGACTTTAAGCAGCCTGAAGCCTTTTCTCCATCAGTTTTATAACATCTTTAAACAAACTTGAAGCCTTAAAGACTTCCATGCCAATAAGATTGCCATTGGCATCAAGTTCCATATTAATCCCGGGAGAAAGTTCCACAACCTCTTCTTCTTGTCCTTCTTTGGCCAGATAAAGAATATCTTCTTTTTCATCATAAAATACTTTAAAGTCTTCCATCAAATTTTCCTCCATCTGCCAGTTTTGGCTCTATTTTCCTTCTGTCCTTCTTTTAAAGGATGGATTGTCAAAAGCTTTGTATAATTTTCTTCAATAACATAGGCTATCATTACTTCTCTTATTTTACTATAAATCTCAACCTTCATGGTAGCAACCAGGTGTCCTGTTTCTTTGTCAAAATATCTCTCTTCAGATTGTTCAAATATTTTTTGGGGAAGGTCATATTCTATCTTTCTCACACTTAATCTATTTTTGATATGTTCAGAATATTTTACTTCCACTCACCCACCCTGGATCTCCCAACAAGTGGGAGGGAACTTTTAGGTCTAGATTTAGGCTTTATTTTATAACACCTATCTGTGAAAAAGCAAGGGGAAATTAGGGCTGCCTTAAACTCAAATTGGTAATTCTTTCTTTACCCTTATTCCTCTTTACCTGGGAAATCTTTATTGTTCAACAGTATCAGCGAACGGTTCAACATCTGCCATGCCTATAAGTTTTAAAATGGGGTCTTTTGCAGGCAGTTTATCCAAAACCTGAACTAACTGCTTTCTATCGCAAATAGTTTTTCCTGCAGCCATTCCTAATACACCTTCTCCCATGAAGGAATGGGGACTGTCCCCTTTTCTTTTACATGTTCTGTGCTTCAAATATCTTCATCAAGTCAAATCTCTGTATAATCGCATCCTTTATAGTCTGACTCTTATAGTCTGACTCTTTAGTATAGCCAGCCATAAATCTGCCGGTGCGCTAACACCCAGGAACCCGCCTGCAAGACCACCGAGTCCCCCTGATAACTGAGACAGCAAACCAGACCCCATCGTGCTTTCCTGTTGGGGTGGAAGCAGCGTTGTCGTAGAGGTGTATATTTTGGGAAGAGTAAGGCTATATATAACAGACCCTATAACAGCCACTCCCGTAATAACCGCGATAAGCAGTTTCCTCTTTACCAGCACCTTCCAGTAGTCAAGGAGGTTTATCTCGTCGTCTTCTATTTTTTCGTCATTTGTCATCAGGCCGTTCATAATCCCTCGTGGTCATTTTGAATAATTTCTCTCTTCAATTCCTCTATCTCTATTTTTAGCATCTCATACTCATTCAATTTCCTCTTCAGGAAATCACGGCTGAGTTGTATCTTACTTTTTATGCCTGCAGGGGTCAGGATGTACATGTAGGCTATCTTGTTCT
>CAYIOW010000044.1:0-4460 GCA_964365275.1 uncultured Gammaproteobacteria bacterium | reverse complement strand
ATTTTAGTATCGGGACGATTAAAATATTGACCAACCACGCCAGTGCCAGCAAAAATATCGCAAAAGGTGTAATAGCCACGGCACTTATCAGCCACTATGTCGCCGATAAAGCCAAGCAGTTTAGTTTTGTTTCCTAGAAATCGTCTGTTGTGTATTTGAAGTAGCTGTTCCGCCTTTTGGTTTTGAGGAAACATGAACAGGGGAAGTTGGGCAGGTTTGGGTAGTGGATCAAAACGACTTCGCAATACGCCGGTAACTCGACCGCGTATCTCCAAGTTCTTTGTAAGAATAGGCTTATAGTTTTTATTGGCTGGCTGTAATCTAAAACCATTCTTTTCTTTGTAGATTCTTTTGAGCGTAGCTTCATTATCATTTATGATCGCTACCCCGATCTGGCCGTCATCGACTACTGATTGTTCGCGCACAATAACAGTGTCGCTATCAAAAATGCCAGCATCTTGCATGCTGTCTCCCCGAACCTTTAAGCCATAGTGTCTACCTTGGCCAAGGGTGAGCTCTTTGGGTACTGATAGTGTTTCCGGTATCTCTATGGCCTCTATTGGTTCACCGGCGGCTATCATTCCCAACAAGGGAATCTCTATAAAATTCCGATCTTCTTCAGTAGCTCCGTTGATTTCAATTGCTCGAGCTAAGTTATCAAATCTTTTAATGTAACCTTTATCAATGAGAGCATTAATGTGCTGGTGAACTGTAGAGACCGCAGACAACCGAAGTCTTTTCTTTATCTCCTCAAGAGTCGGGGAGTAACCCTTGCTATCAATAAAGACTTTAACAAAATCAAAAACTTCTTTTTGTCTCTTTGTAATTGGATAAGGCATAAAATTGGTTGAAGTTTTTAGCTCGAACTGCTATATTATCAGTATACCGAAAATCTTACGAAAATGGAAGTGGTATTGTGGATAATTGTTATACAAACTATCTATGGCAAAAGAACAATGGGAAGAAGAATCGATAGAGAGGTTTAGAGAATACCTCAGTCAAACCCGTAAATTCACATATGGCGTTACAGATCGAGACGTTATTGTGAACAAAACAACAGGAGAAAACTTTGACTATCAGCTACAAAATGAAAGCGGTGAAAAGATTGCCGTAGAGGTTTTTCGTCTTGTTGAAAATGGAGAAGACCTTGCACGAAGTCGGGTCTGGCACACTATGGCTGGGTTTATAAAAGAAGAGACAAAGAAAAGAAACCTAAAAGGCTATCTGGTCTATACTCCACAGTTTTTTGTTAAGAAAAGTGAGATGAAAACCCTTGCCGTAAAACAAGCCGAAATTATAGAAGCAGGTATCAAAAATAATCCCGCTGAAAAGAAGTTTAAGTATGAGGGCTATGATTTTCATAAGATAGACTCGCTAGAAACCATCTCCCTATCGTACAGCGAAGGTGCAAGATCAATAGATAGTCGCGGCACAGCGACTAGTGGCTTTGCAGGAAAGCTTCCTAAAAAGAACAAACAAGTAGACGTGGCTGGCCACGAGAGAATGTTGCTCGTGATTAACTGGGCTTTCTTTGTTGACTCACGTGATGCTATTCGCGCGCTTTCTTCTTTTGACTTCGATCAATTTGAAAATGTAGACAAAATCTTTTTTGAGGGAAAGCAAGGTGAATTTGCGCTCATTTATGACCGCTCGGTTGTTGATACAATCAAGACACGCGCGAAAGTAGAGAATCCTGAAGCACTAAAACTTCTGACCCAGTACTTGAACCACCAGTTAGCTGATAAAAACCAGAGTGCTTTTGATTTTATAAAAACAATAAGCCTACCTTCTGGAAATCTCGACTGGTTAACAAATAATGAGGTAAAAGAAAATCTCGTCCATTTTGGGACGGAACTTCTCGCCAAAGGTCTGATCGAGGACGCAATGTGGATCGTAAAAATGCTTCACAATGACTCTAACCCGAATCCAACTGGTGCAAATGACCCAGACGACCCAAAGGGTGAGCACAACTATCACGTGATGGTGATAAAGAATGAGGATGTGCGAAATATAACCACCGTTCGAGGACATCTATGCTGGCTGATGTCTCGGATCATTGCTCAAAACAAACCGGAGTATTATACCGAGATACTTGATATTATTACTCGCTACATATCAGAAGAGAACCTTTATATTCGTATACAGGCAACCTACCCTCTTATGGAGTTTATTGTCAGAAAGAAAGCAGTAAGAAATCAAGACGAGTCAGCTTTTAATTGGAAGAAAGAGGAACGGGAGTTGGTAAGGAAAATTCCATTGCAAATGTTGCGAGACAATGCTCAATACCCGCGCGTGTTGGAAGCCCTGTTGCATATTTTTGATAGGTTTAGAGATCTAAATGAACAAGAAGCGGAAGAAGTATTGCGTGCGCTGATCGCCACAGAACAAGACGATGTTCTACACGATTTAGCGGCTCTCATCCCATACTTTGCGTTATTTCGAAAGAGTGATTTTCCAACTGAAGGATCATTCAATCCTGAGGCCTTTATAAAAATCTTAAAAAGCCAAATCGTTAGCGGAAGACCAGCAATGAAATCTTCACTCATTTGGCATTTTTGGAAAATGCTAGAGCAAAATCCTTTGCCTTATGAACAAATCCGTGAGTATATCTTGCTCTTTTGGGAAAACGGCTACGACACTTCCGTTGCATCTATGTTCGGTTTGGTCTTTGAGCAATTGGCTGTAATTGCGCCTGATGACGCAAAAAACCTATTTGAAAAGATGATTGATCTTCTAGTGGTACGTCTAAAAGAGGACCCGGAGGAAAGACATCAGGCTTGGATAAACGCTACCGAAGAAGTCGTTGTCCTTCTCGCAACTGAACCTGACAGACTATTAAAGCTCGTGAACAAGCTGAAAAATATTTGGCTGATGGGTAGGGTTTATTTCGGCGATATAGCCACCATATTTAGTAGCTATCAAAAAGTAGCACCTGAGAATAAAGAGCGGGTCAAGGTCGAGTTAATAAAAAGCTACGAAGAAATGAGAGCTTCGCATCCACAAATTCAGCCAGTGGATTGGAATAAATAATATGGAACGAACTAAAGTAATGTTTTTTGCTTTCACAGGTAAAGCCATAGAACAAGCAGAGAAAATCCTTCAAATAGAAAGTGGTTATGAGTGTTGGGATTTAAAGAAATTTACTTTGGATGAGTTCATTGAAGCTATCAAAGCTAAAATACCACCCGTAAACAACAATGTACTTAGAAACTATAAACTTGAGGAAGCGACCGTAGACATATTTGGCATAACTCAAAAACAATACGAAAAGTGTTCCTGGGGATTGGTCATTCCTGATACGCTCGAAGAAGGTGGTTTTAGTTCTGCAGAAACAATGTCCATTTTGAATCTCTACTCTCCCAATTTCCTCTACCCCTTGTTCTATGTGAACGATATGGGTATCACTCGAGAGAAACACGATAAGGACACAATGATCTATTACCATCACCAGAACCACGCCATTTTTAGTACCAAAGAATTTGTCTCTTTCTACAAGAATCTTTTTGAGCAATCCAAGTACGGTACGTGGCACTTAGATCGCATACAAACTTGGGATAAAGAAGACTGGAGATTGTTTGTCGCCTCCTCTCTGTATTCTGGTCTCAAAGATTATGAGAACTCCAAAAACTCTTTCGGTTGGCAACGAGAATCAGCAGAAATGGCAACGATTCTGGAAGCACTTTTTACCGCAGACGATAGTCGAAACGAAGAAGTAACATACCGCCTACGAAAAAGAGTTGCCGTATTGCTTGCGTGGAAGTTTCCTGAAATAGAAAAAGACATCAAGGGTCTATACAGTGCAAGAAGTGCGTTTGTACACGGCTCGTATTTTCTTCAGATAGCAAAAGATAGTCCTGGTGCATACAACAACATACCAACCCCAGATTTTGAGATGCTCTATAAACACAAAGAATATGTACGCCTAGCGCTTGTCTCATACTTGAACCTAGACAAAATAGTGAGAGTGGGAGATATTGATGGAGTAACGACAGTGATGGACGCATTGGAGCAAGCGATCATTGATGTGAAATTGAGAGATAAGTTGACCGCAGAAACTCAAAAGCTATTTGCATTAATGCCAGAGCCAACGCTAAAAATGTAATATACTGTCTGGCTAAAACTTTGATAAAAAATTTTTAAAAGGTATTATGGATATATAAAGATATGAATAAAAATCATCAATTATTGGTATATCTATCTAAAGAACATCCGTCAGCTTCTATAACAGTATTAATGAAATTGGCTTACCTAATAGATTTAATAAGTGTTAAGAAATTGGGAAAGCAAATTTCATCTTTTGAATATATCCGTTATAACTATGGACCTTTTGCACGAGAGATATATAACACTGTTGAGGAATTAGTTATTAGTAAAATTTTAGTTCCCAAAAGCGATTATGCTGGCGGTAGTGTAGAGTATATAACTTATACTTTTGCTAATAAAGATTATTATTCTTTTAA
>CAYIOW010000043.1:0-5094 GCA_964365275.1 uncultured Gammaproteobacteria bacterium | reverse complement strand
CAGTGTTCGCGAAGAATGGTGGTGTTTGTTTGAAAAAGTCAGAACCCATTTTGCGTAGAACCCCCACGAATAGGGACGCCCACCGGACTACACGCCCCGGCATAACGAGAGTGAGTGTGGAGATCAGCGATGAATTTTATAACGGGCTTTTTATATTTCTTATTGCCGGATTGGTAACATGCGTATAAATTTGCGTGGTGCGGATGTTGGCATGGCCAAGCAACTCCTGTACATACCGCACATCAACTCCATTTTCCAGAAGATGTGTGGCGAAACTATGGCGCAACGAATGAAAAGACGCCGGCCTATTAATACAGGCTTTGCGCATGCACTGATAAAATACTTTTTGTGCGGTTGCGGTAGTGAGTTTTCCGCCACGTTCACTTTCAAAAAGATATGCGCTGCCAACTTTTCCATCCGCACATTTTTTAAGATCCTCCACGATTTTATCCGATAGCACACTAATACGATCCTTCTTACCTTTTCCCTGCCGGACACGTATTGTTTTGCTTGCGATATCTATATCACACACCTGCACATTCATTACTTCACTTACCCGCAAACCCGCACCATAGGCAAGGGCAAGAAGGGTGCGATGTTTAGAATTATTGGTTGCACCTAAAATCCTACTGATCTCTTCTCGTGATAGCACCTCCGGGAGTTTATGCGTTTTCTTTGGATGGCGGATGGGATTAAAATTGGCTTGCTTGTAAATTTCATGAAAGATAAAATTAATGGCGTTGGCATACAGCGCGATAGTTTGGCTGGAACAACCTGCGTTCATCTTGTAGGTCAAAAACTGTTTTATTTTTTCCTCTTTCAATTCCCGGATCGGTTTATTGCAAAAATGAAACAATTCCCGTGCCACATGCGTATAAGCCTCAATGGTCCGCCGACTATAATTCCGCAACCGCATCTCTTGCTCCATAACCTCAATCAATCCTTGAGCCATAGATATATCATTCCCGAAATTTTACTTATTCACATTCTTATAATATCATACATTTGATTCCATACAACATACAGGTTACTGTACCAAAGTGCCAAACTTTCCACATATTCACTAGTTAGGCGAAAGCGGCCACAAGACAAGAATAGAATAAACAAATTTATGAATAACTTATCTGACGATCAAGAAAGGGATGCGGTTGATCGTATAACCGAGTGCATGTATTCACTAGATTATCTCGTAGACGTATCTAACTATACATTCAGTGATCAAAAAGATCGGATTACACTCGGTAAATTTTACGACGCTTGGTTTAAAAAAACCGGTTCAACACGAAAAGTGATCATCCCTTTCAACCCTGGAATTTTTTTAGGATATTTATACGTTGGCATACTTTATGCAAAAGAAAATTGGTTTGATCAATTGCCGGATGATAGGCTTGATGCAGCAGATACCGCGTGGGGACTAAATGGCGTAACGGTGTCTGCGCCAAAAAAACCTCAGCCAACTGTAAAGTATGTTGTAAAAAGAATCCGAAATTCACTTGGACACGGTAGGCCCATAATCACAATACCGCCAGGAATAAAACCGGAAGAGCTTTTTACAAAAATCACCTTCTCTTTCCACGATGTAAATATGAAAAACAGCGCAGACACCTTTGGCCTAACTTTGACTTTAGATCGTCTCTCGAAACTGATAAAAAAATTCCAGAGTGTTATTCATAAATTTGTTAGAGAGAAAAAATAGTTGTGGCCGCCATCGCCTAACAGCGCGTTTGCGGCTTCGCTCCTTGCAGTCGCTGCGCCCATATTTGGCGCTGGTGTAGCACTTCGTGCTAAAATTATACCAGCGCCAAACATCGCAAACGCGCGGACGTTATGTGCAATCGGGCTACGGCGGGTAAATTAATTACAACGATATGATAAAAAAATCAGGCGACGATATGAATAAATACGATGAATTTGCCGAAGATTACATGAAAATACAGAATGATTTTTATACTAAATTTTCTGATGACTCCAGAAAAACATTCTATGCACTGCTAGATTTTCCTTTAAAAGGCAAAAAAGTGCTTGATGTCGGCTGCGGCTTTGGGAAAGATTTATCTTTTTTTGAAAAAGAGGGTGCGATTGTTTATGGAATTGACACATCCGAAAAAATGATTGAATTGGCAAAGACAAAAAATCCTGCTCTGAAAAATCTATCCGTCCAATCTTTTGAGAAAACCGATTTTTATGATCATTTTTTCGACATCATAGTAAGCAGATATACATTACATTACGCCGATAATCTCGAAGATACTTTTAAAGAATTGAACAGAATTCTTAAGCATAACGGATTTTTAGTGTTTCTTGTCGCGCACCCTCTTTTGGGTTTTGTTGCAAAAAAGAGAAAATTTATAGTAAAAAAGAAATTGTCGAAATACCACTATACGACGGCAAATTCACTGTCAAAGAACCAACACATACATTTTCCGAATACATAAATCCATTTGTACTCGAAAATTTTGAGATTATTTCATTTTATGAAAGTCCCGGTCTAGAAAACAAGCATAGCGAAAATAATTTTAAAGAAATTGTGCCTGATTTTTTTATCATGAAATTACGAAAAAAGTGATCGCCGCCTTCGTCCGACTTTCTCGCTTTGGCTCGAACCACGCTGCGCTCTCGTTTCGCTACGCTACACTCGGGGCACATAACACGGGATAAAAGGTTCGCCCCTCGGCTCGGGGCTCACCCAAATTTTGCTCCGCTACGCTCGCAAAACTTCTTTTATCCCGATACATTATCGGAAATACATTATTTTGCCACCAATTTTTATTAAATTTTTTAT
This sequence comes from uncultured Gammaproteobacteria bacterium, assembly GCA_964365275.1. Taxonomy (GTDB): domain Bacteria; phylum Patescibacteriota; class Patescibacteriia; order UBA9934; family UBA11717; genus CAYIOW01. Next base: position 2,312 of record CAYIOW010000043.1, on the reverse strand, counting down.
CGCTACAATTTTCTAAAAAGAAAGAGCCGCCCTGGTGCAAGACGGCTCGTGTATCACCTCCTCGGTTGTGTTGGTTGAACGAACGGACGCCCCCTCGCCCTCGCGCTACAGCGGGTAGCGTTCGTTGAGGATGAGCAGTGCCCTAATGGCGATCCTCGCGGCCTCCTCTTCACCGCGAACCTCGAGCTCGTTGGTGTGGCGGTTACCATAGATGGCGTCCACCGCACCAGCCCACAGGTTCTTACCGTGCGTTGAGCACCACACGAACAGCGTCGCTTCCTCCATCGAGTAGAACAGAACGCCACGCTGGACCAGCTCGTCGTGCATGGCCTTGAGTCGAGGCGGAAGGTAGCCAGAGATGTCCGGCCTCGCCTGCCCTTCGTTGAAGCACGTGGTGGTAGCACCGATGCCAACGTGATGCGGAAGGCCGAGCTCCTTCGCCGCCTCAACCATGGCGCTGACGACGCGAAAGTCTGCCACGGCCGGAAACTCGATCGGTGCCCAATTCTCGCTGGCGCCGTCCAAACGGACCGCCCCAGTGCAGATGGCGGAGTCGCCCGGCCGCGGCTCCGGCCACAGCGTCGAACACGATCCCACGCGGATGAGGCGTTTGGCTCCGGAGTAGACCGCTTCGGGCAGGACGATGGCCGTCGAGGCACTCCCCATGCCGGTCGTGACCACCGACATCGGCATGCCATCCACCTTGCCGGTGAAGGACTTGAGGCCGCGATGATTGCCGACGAGCTCGCTGTCGGTGAACAGAGTGCTCGCAATCATCTCCGCCCGTTCTGGAGAACCCACGAGCAGGCAGTGCTTGGCGAGGTCACCCTCGCGCGTCTCGAGATGGTAAGTGCGACCGTCAGGCCTGATTGGCTTGCTTGCGTCCATCGTAATCCTCCTTCTTGTTTGGGGTTGTTGCGCCTGATGAAGACCTTACATTATTTGCAAAATAAAGTCAACCATACAGGCTTTGAAAATTGTAGCGATAAAAAATTGAGGGCAAAATAATTTACATCCGATAACACCGAGTATGCGGTTCAGAGAATAGCGATGAATTTTTGATTTTAATAAGGTATCGCTATTTTCTTCACCCAAACCGCGCTTATTGAAATTAATGGCTTAAACTGTTAAAATACAATTATCTGAAAGCAAAAGTTTGTGCTGAAAACAACGGCGCGGCTTCGCATACTCGGAAACGTTATACGCAATATTTTCCCGCCTTTCCTACACCATAGAATCACAATTTCCCCTCTAAACAAAACTATTATAAACACGCCCAACTTACTTATTAAAATATGTACTGGTTAATATTCGCATTACTTGAACCAATATTTCATGGTTTAGCCAATGTCATTGATAATCATTTCACCAACAATCTTTTTAAGAAAACAACAACGTTGATATTTTTTGCGTCCTTTACTAACCTTCTCTTTTTACCAATAATCTTTCTCTTAGACTTCCCATCACTGATTACTTTTGCACAAATTCCTTTCTTTACCATCTTAGGACTAACTGGTATTGGTTATTTGTATCCATATTACAAAGCATTGAAAAACGATGACACATCAGTTGTTGTTTCGCTCTTCTCACTTGGTAAAATATTTGTTCCATTGCTTGCCTTTCTCCTTGTTGGTGAAATTCTTGAGCCTACACAATATCTTGGTTTTTTTGTCATAATTCTGAGTGCGACATTATTAACATTAAACGGGAAGCAAAATTTTCGTCCCAACCCATCATTTTTCTGGATGATTTTATGCACATTTATAATTGCTTTCGAAGTCGTCATCTACAAATATATTTTTACACTTATGAGTTGGGGCACGGGTTTTACCTGGGCAACATTATTTTCTTTTCTTTTTGCTTTGCCGCTTTTTTTCATAACAAAAACAAGAACAGATATTTTTTCTCAAATAAGTACATTCAAAGCCAACTTTCGACTTTTTGCTTTCGAAGAATTTTTAACTTTTGGAGGATCAGCAGCATCCACTTTTGCAATTTCGCTGACATCAGTTACACTTGTAAGCGCAATTAGCTCTTTCCAACCAGTTGTTGTTTTGATTTACGCATTAGTTTTAGGACGCTTTTTTCCAAAAGTCTTCAAAGAAGATGTAACTGCAAAAAGTATTCTTAAAAAAACGATTCTATTTATTTTGATGGTGTTGGGCGTGATTATTATTCTTTTATGAGGGGAAATTGGCAAAAAAATGACGGCGGGAAAATACTTTGTCGTTCACTTCGTTCACTCCAACCACGCTGCGCTCTCCTCCTTTCAGTCGTCGGGGCGTATAACAAGGGATATACGGTTCGGGGCT
>CAYIOW010000042.1:0-5496 GCA_964365275.1 uncultured Gammaproteobacteria bacterium | reverse complement strand
TTAATTTAATGAGTTCGTTGTATTCGTTTGCTATGTCTTGGCAGAGGGAGGGCATCGTTACGGCATTTTTATTGCTTCCGGATTATTTACCAAATTATTGTCACATTCTGTCTCCCAGTAGCTCTCAAGGTTATCTCTGACTTCCGATGTTATGGAATTCAGCAACGCTTCCGCTTCATAAACATAAATTCCTCTTTCAATTTCTTCGGCGCTGAAAATCTCATACAAACCCTGCTCGTCCGCTGATTCGCAGACCGGCTTGCCGTCATCTTCTTCACCTGGATTATCATTCACCCCACTATATATATATATGTTTTGCCGCGCACAATAATTTTTTTTCCAGGCATCACGGGTTTCATCGGTTCTTTCTCCTCTGTCTCTATCGCCGCACCCCTGCCCTCTTTTGGATTGTTCATAAAAATGAAAGATTATTATTTAATTTGAGAGATGGAATCTATCTTGTAAATGGGATTTTTTTAATGGTTATCTTTCTGATCCCAGCACTACTAGAATTATCGGATGTTATTACTTGAGCGGATTCATACGGCCGAGCATCCGGCTTGCCGACATTCCTAATATCTTTCCCTGTTTCCGGTTCATTCACACCTTCCGGTTTTTTTGGCTTCTCGTAATATAGCGGCCTCGGAACGCGCGGAGACGCATAACCAATTTCTTTCGGCGTCATCGGCTTCCCTGACTGCGCTCTTGTATTAACTGCGTCAAACAAATGAAAATGATTAAATATGGCTTGCAGTTTATCTTTATCCTCATGTTTTGCGTCCACCTTTTCTTTCAGCCACACCTGAAGCCATTCCGCGAGCATCATTGGTTTTTTCTTCTTCCGTTGAGATTGATATCCAAGTAAACATCCATAAATGTCTCCAACTGTAATTGTTGTTCCTAAGATAATACGCTCTCCTGTGTCAGATACTGAAATACTGCCGTCATCGTTGTCTTTATATCTAAGAATGTCTCTTTTTGAATAATCTATATACGCATTCTCCCCGCCTCTCGCCATATAAGAGTTTTGAACTGCCTTCACGGCGTAAGCAAACCGGTACAAGACACCGTGGCGATTATCAGTAGGGTCGTCCACAAGTTTGTTTTCCGCAATCACCGTGCTTCCGTCTTCAAGTGTCGGTCTGTTGTCCTCCGGCAAATCCTGTCTTTTATACGCCGGAGCAATTTCGCTCTCTGCAACACCGATACCGCCATTTTGAATAAGTATAGATAGCATATATTCAAACTGTTCGGGATTCTCTTTTGTCATTTCAATATAGTCAACCGGTATTACAACGAATTCCCTTTCCAGCGCCGGAGGAAACGCCTTCGCGCCGTGGTGCTGTCCAATATTGCCGCTACCGATAATAACTCTGCCAGGTAAAACAGTTTTGTCAGTTCCACTCATATAGTCCCCGTCCTTCAACGCAAACAGCGATTTTAAAATTGAAAAAGCGGTTTCGTTTTCAAACGCTTTTGGAAACTCGTCTAATTCCACTACTCTTGCGTGGTCGCGACTCCGTTTATCTTGATACGAATAATCGTACCCGGTCCAGGCGTCGCTAACGGTATTTCTGAAATCAGTGAATGTTCCTTTCTCTATTTCAGTAGCCCCAGGAAATACACTGCCCTTTCCCAGCAACTGCGGTTCTCCCATCCTGGGTCCGCAACTTATCTTCACTCTTTCCGACCCAGTCAGTCGTTCCGCTATCGCCCGTATCTGCTCCGTTTTTCCAGTACCCGGTTCACTGATGAAGAATATGCCTTTTCTTGTTTGTCTTGGGTTGCCTGATTCAATTACTTTCATTGCCTTGCGGTCTATTTCCTCGCGCGACGGCAACCACACAAAACCATTTTCCTCCTGTTGTCTGCCATACTCCTTTAACCGTTCAAAACACATAAGGGCAGCCACATCGGTGTTCTCCTCTGTTTTCTCATACCCAACCAATGTTTCCACATCAACTGACGCCTTTCCGTCTTCCTCCATTTGTTCGGCTATTTCAAGGGCAGTAGCACGGGCCTCTTCAATATTATCTTCACCCTGAATTGTCTCCTGAAATAATTTCTGTTTAATGTCCGCCAGCAGATCTTTCTTCGTTTTAATACTCTTTTGCAGGCCGTTCCACATCTTGAAGATATCCGATGCGCGAAATGCGCGCTCATCCACACGCGCCTGACCATATGTTTCCGGAAGAAGCGACGCTACTTCAGGGTCGTTAAACAATATTTTTATTCTGCTAATTAACTTTGGGTTTATACCATCCTGCTTCTGCCCCGTTTGTCTGTCTTTCCTCCTCTTCTGCATTTCCTGCATGTAAATCATCATCTTCTGATACAACTCCTCCGCCTTCTCCCTAGGCGATTTATCTTTGTAAACTAATTTTATAGCGTTCTCTTCTTCCTTGCTCGCGCAATTGTTCCCTTTAATGACTTTCTCTTGAATATAGTGCGCAATAAGATTAGCGCGCCTTTCTTGTTCTCGTTCCGATTTCTTTGTCCCTTCAGCGCCGAAAGCAATAGAGGCCGGTTTTCTTGTTTCAGACATATATTATTGTAAATGTTATACCACACGCCTAAATTTTTCAACAGCGCTTTCAATCATATGTGTGGCGCCTTTTCTCGCTTTTTCCGGAAAGAGTTTTATGGCTTCAAATACCAGATGCTTTGCAACCAAAGCCGGCAAATCATTAATATCGCGCGCCAAATCCCCGCGGCTGTACGGCGTGTTAAAAATAATCGGAACCGCGGTGGCTGTTTCTGTCAGTCCAATACCGACTACTACCGCGTTTAATTTCCCGAGCATCTCCGCCAGCATCTGTACTTTACTCGCATCGTCCGGTCCGCCGTCAGAGCAAGCTATAATAAGCCGTAATCTATTTTGCTTTTTCCCGCCTTGTTGTTTTGTTTCAGTTTCAATTTCGGACTTAATTTGTTCGTATACAAAAGAAAGCGCCGCAACATCGCCATTACCTGAACCTTGTTCCGTTAAACTATGCCACAAATTGACCTTATCCTGGTCTGAAAAACTGGATGAAAGTGGTTTATCCATATCTATATCTTCCTTGCGGTCTCCTCTGAAAGAAATTGATTGTGTCCGCACGGAAAGCGTGTTCTTTTTTTGGACACCGGCTCGTTCAATATTTCTCTCAAATCTATGCAAAGAAGATAGTATTAGATACAACGCGCGGCGTTGTATTTCCCACAACATTTCTTTATTGACACTATCGCTCATACTTCCGGACTTGTCTCCAATAAAATACACATCAAAGCCGCCAATTATATTTTCTTCCGCGCTTTCAGCAGTAGGCAATTCTCTGGAACGCGGGTCCATCTCGCCGGACTTTGCTTGAATATAATGTTCAACAATATGCGTTATTTCTTCTCCGCCTTCGCTTTCCCGTACAGGACCGGCATAACCAACGGTCGGCATTCTTCTTGATTCCACAATGGCGCCAAAAAGCGAAGAAAGCGCATCTATTATAAGTTCACCGTTAGGGAGCCGCGTGAGTTCCGCCTCTCGTATTTCCCTTACAATTTGACGCGCTTCGCTAAGCTCAATATTGGCTCCTGCCGCCAATTGCCGTTCCTCTTTAGTATATTTCAATGTTTCTTTCCGCTCCGCCAGCTGTTTGCGCAATTCTTCCAGTTCCTCGTCAGTGGGTCGCACCACCGGCTTCGTGCCGTAATCTCCGGGAACTGCCATGCTTCCTTCCTGTTGTTCAAAATTTGGGTCTCCGGCAGGTGTCGCGTCTTTCCTTTCCCATCGCACCCATTTTTTACTATTTTCATCCCATATTTCGCTCCAACCGTGCCCGGTTCCCGAATTCATACTTGAAAATCTGTGTTCGTCCGCGCCTTTTACCATATGACCAATGCAATGTCTCACAGGCACTCCGATTTTCGCGCAAAGAGCGGCAAAATAAGTATTTACAACATCGCAATCGCCGAGCCGAATTTCATCAACCGCACCAGCCAAACCCCCGGGATGACTGCTGTAATATGAATTGTATCTTTCGGCCTCAACGGCATCCTTTGGAGCCAAATATTTTGTGCGCGACAACGCATAAGAAAGAAGCGCGTCAGCTTTTGCAATATTGCCTTTCATGCTCTTCGTAACATCTTCCAACTTGCGATTCGTTTCTTCGGAAAAAATGGAAGGCATTTCCGGCACTTTCACTGTTTCCGGCGCGCGCCTGTTAAAAGTTTTCTCTTTAACCGGAGCCAAAATCACTTCAACATCTTCTATCTCACCGCCGGAGTTATCCACCATTATTACAATATCGCCGTTTTGGTCCGCTTGAACTTTACACTGTCGCTTTCCTGCTGTTACAGAGTGTACGCCGTGCGTATACGGAACCGGCACAGTTGTCCACTGACCCGGAATAACTTGCGCGCGCATTTTTATGTCAAACGACCCTTTTTTTGGGTCAGTATTTCCCACAAGAGGCGCAGATATGATATCCGAGTACATATCTTCTTCAGCCACCCATACATTCCTAGCCGAGTTCCATGCTGAAAACGACTGCATCTTGTAGTAACCTCCGTACCCGGGGAACATAGACCAGATTGCGTGCGCGTGCTCGCCTTCCTTGAGCCGTTCCATCGGGTCTACGCCAGGTCGGGACTCTTTTTGTTTTGACGGAGGATTTTTTGGAGCGTTTTTAAGCTGTTCTTCACGCCATTTTCGTATGTCATCATCCATATCGTTTCGCTCTCTTCTGTCCAGCGCCCTAATTCCAAAAAGAAAATCAGTTAAACGATTCTCTATCCTGTTTAATTTCAATTCCCAGGAAACATCGTGGCGATATAACAAATCTAAATCTCCGTTTTCTTTTAATTCAACTATTTTATCACGAACCACATCAAACTGCGCTTCATACGGCTCGCCAACCGCATCAGATAGCATCGCGCAATATAAGTCCGCCACTCTCGGAGACATATTCTGTGCGCGCGTCATCGCCACCTTAGCGACGACCATCCTATGTCTGTCCTTCTCATTGCGCGGAATCAGCAATTTATCAATGTGCGTAAAGGCCTCCACGGCTTCGTTAAAACTTGCGAATGCGAGACGGCCGGTTTGCTTACGAAAATTACACAACGATTCAATACTGTCAGACGCTTCAGCAACATTCTCAAAGTTTTCATCTTCCAGTAGTTCACCGTAAAGCTCGTCAATAACGCTCCGCGGCATAGTTACAGCCGCGAGCTGGCTCTTAGGTATCTCTTGTTCAGGCCTAAATTTCTCCGTATTTGAGGGCATATAAACGATCTTATTCTATCACCTTCTTCCCATCCCGCCTCTCGCGAAGGGCGGGTTCGCGAGAGGCGGGACCGTCCCATATCTTAATGGTATTGTCATCGCTTCCTGAAACAATGCGGCCGTCCGGAAGGACTTGGAGGGTACGCACCCAGTCGGTATGACCTTCAAGTGTTTCCTGGTCATATCCTCCTCCTTCTTTCTCGGTCCATATCTTAATGGTATTGTCATAGCTTCCT
>CAYIOW010000041.1:0-5701 GCA_964365275.1 uncultured Gammaproteobacteria bacterium | reverse complement strand
CGTATCTGGATTCGAACCAGAGACCTTCACAATGTCAATGTGACGCTCTAACCAAAGCCGACGCTTCGGTCGGCTCCCCGATCAACGCGTCGGGGCTGAACAATTATTATATGTGGTGGGCGTATCTGGATTCGAACCAGAGACCTTCACAATGTCAATGTGACGCTCTAACCAAAGCCGACGCTTCGGTCGGCTCCCCGATCAACGCGTCGGGGCTGAACAATTATTATATGTGGTGGGCGTATCTGGATTCGAACCAGAGACCTTCACAATGTCAATGTGACGCTCTAACCAACTGAGCTATACGCCCGTAGATTTGCATCCGAACGGCAAGGAGCGTATCATTTCACTTAATATGAGTAAAGAAATACAAAGTTCAGGAGCAGAACATGCAAGCTGGAAAGCGGCGAACAGCGCGCCTCTTAAGCGTCCAGAAAGGGTAGGCGGCGGCGAAATAGATCCGAGTAAAATTAAAAATATCGGGGGCGGTATTTATGACGTAACCGTGGAGATGCCTGCGCTAAGTCCGGAACAGTTGGGTTTGACCAGAGAACAGATAGGTTTGGACAAGTCACCGGACAGTACCGAAACGGTGACAGTCCCAAAAGCTGAAATGAGTGGAGAACAGATTCAGCAATTAGTTGACGATGTGAAGGTCGTTTTGCAAAATCGCAGAGAAATACTTTTAGGTGGAGAAAGGGTGGCGTTTAACTTCCAAAGAGAGACGGCGCTCGGTGATTTGGAAAAACTTCTTGACCAACCGAATGTGTTTGGTGACCCAGAAACAAAGGCGGCGGTGCAAGGAGTCGCAAAAGGCCTTTTATATGGCAAAGAAGGATTGAAGGGGTTGATAAATGAAAAAACACTGTCTGACTTTGATGTTGAGCTTTTAGCATTGTTGAATCAGATAGCAGATATCTAGTCGGCTTGACGCTTATCGGCACGAGTCGTATAGTGGCATGTTCATTCGGGGGTCGCGAACGCGGCCTCCTTCTGTCTAGAACATGCCAATTCAAATACATCAACAAATTTTTGAGACCATTAATCGTGCCACCAGACCGATAATAGTATTGCCGCATGGAGCGGGAATTGACGGATATTCTTCGGCTTTTGCTCTTGCGAAGGTCTTGGAAAAACTTGAAAAGCGCGCCGAAATTGTTGCGGCAGACGGTCCGCGACCGCACACCCTCCGTTTTTTGAAAGACGATATGCGCGTTCGCGGCTCATTCGGTTCTTTGCGCAAATTTGTCGTCAATGTGAACACCGAGACCGCGTTACTTGAAGAGCTGTCTTATTCCGCGGAGCCGAACAAACTTTCCATTTTTCTGACTCCGAAGAACGGTTTTTGGACGGAGAAAGATGTTTCATTCCAAACCGGCGATTACCGGTTTGATTTAATTATTGCGCTTGGCGCTCCGTCTTTTGACGCTTTTGGCGCGTTATTTTCTTCAAATACCGATTTTTGGTATGCGACTCCTGTGGTGAACATTGACCATGCGGTTGGAAACGAACATTTCGGACAGATGAACGCAGTTGATATAACTGCAACGAGTGTCGCGGAATCGTTGTTCGGGCTTTTTGAGAAATGGAATGTTGCGTTTACTGACGAAGAAATATCCACGATTCTGCTGGCGGGGATGATGGCGAAAACGCAGTCGTTCAAAACGGGCGTCGTTACGCCGCGCGCTTTGCAAATCGCCGGAACTCTCGTTGCCCGCGGAGCGCGGCGCGCCGACATTGTGAATCATTTGTTCCGCACTCGTTCGGTGCAAACGCTTAGATTGTGGGGCCGCGTTTTGGCGCGGTTGAAATTTGACCCGTCTTCAAAAGTCGTGTGGAGCATGCTTTCCGCGGCGGATTTTATTCACGCCGGAGCCGGTGAAGACGAATTACCGGATGTCATAGACGAATTAATCTCGCACGCTCCGGAGGCGGATGTCATGGTTCTGCTTTACGAAAACAAGGAGCGCCATGTTTGCGGAATCATATCGGCGGGTCGCGCTATGGACAGCGTTGAACTTGCTCTTCCGTTCAAACCGGTCGGCACGCGGCAGACGGCCAAAATTTGCCTGACCGATTCGTCTCTCGCGAAAGCGGAAGAGGAAATCGTCAACAGAATTATTGAGCGAGCGAAAAAACTGCGCGCAGGCGCCGTTTCTTGAACGCAAAGGCAAAAACCGATACTATTAGGCGCATGATTGAGCTTGAAAAAGCGTATAACCCGAAAGACGAAAGCGAACGGGCAAAATTTGAAGAGGAAAGCGGACTTTTTGCGCCAGAGGCGCACCAAGGCACGCCAGAGGCGCACCAAGGCACGCCAGAGGCGAGTGAGGGCAATGTGTCCGGCGTGTTTTCCATGGTGCTTCCGCCGCCGAATGTAACGGGAACGCTTCATATGGGGAGCGCGACCATGCTTTCAATTGAAGACATAATGACGCGGTTTCAGAGAATGCGCGGTAAGAAAACGCTTTGGCTCCCCGGCACCGACCACGCGGCCATTGCAACGCAAGTGAAGGTGGAAAAGATTTTGAAAGAGAAGGACGGCAAGACGCGTTTTGATTTGGGACGGGAAGTTTTTCTAAAAAAGGTTGAAGAGTTTGCGACAGAAAGCCGTCAGACGATATTGTCGCAAGTGAAGAGAATGGGTTGCAGTGTTGACTGGTCGCGAGAGGCGTTTACTTTGGACGAGCCGAGGAACCTGGCTGTGAGGACAGTATTCAAAAAAATGTATGACGACGGCTTGATTGTTCGCAAAGACCGCGTTGTGAACTGGGACCCGGTTGGTAAAACCGTAATTTCGGATGACGAGCTCGTACACATTGAACGAGACGCGACGCTGTATACATTTCGGTATTCAAAGGATATTCCGATTTCTATTTCAACAACAAGACCAGAGACGAAAACCGGCGACACGGCGATTGCGGTTCACCCGAAAGACCCGCGCTATTTGTCGTTTGTCGGGAAAACATATTCCGCCGACTTTTGCGGCGCGAAAATAAAGCTGAAGGTTATCGCCGACGAATCTGTAGACCAAGAATTCGGCACCGGCGCGCTCGGCGTTACTCCGGCGCACAGTCACATTGATTTTGAATTGAAGGAAAAGCACGCGCTTGAAATCATGCCGGTTATAGGCGAAGACGCCAGAATGACGAAAAATGCCGGAAGCCGTCTTCAAGGGAAGACAACCGAAGAAGCGCGCGAGGAAATTGTGTCGTGGCTGAAAGAAAACGATTTACTTGAACGCGAAGAGACGATAAAGCAGAATGTCGCAACGGCCGAACGGACGGGCGCAGTAATTGAACCGCTTCCAAAATTGCAATGGTTCGTGGCGGTCAATAAGCCGTTTAAGTTCAGACAATCGGTAAAACACCCGGTTGCAGGACTGACGGACGGTCAGACGATTTCGCTGAAGGAAGTTATGCGTCATGTCGTAGCTACGGACCAAATAACGATTATCCCAGAGCAGTTGAAAAAGGTTTATTTTTCGTGGGTTAATAATCTTCGCGACTGGTGTATTTCACGGCAGATTTGGTATGGTCATCCCGTGCCGGTTTGGTATCGCGGAGATGAAGTTCATATTGGAGATGCATCGGATGGCGACGGCTGGGTTGCCGATGAAGACACTTTGGACACTTGGTTCTCTTCCGGAATGTGGACATTTTCCACGCTTGGCTGGCCGACGACGAACATAATTTTGCATCGGCACGGAGAAGCGGATTCAAATGTGAACGGTTATGTTGATTCGGAAGTTCACGATGAAAAAAATGTGCTCACAGCGCGCGGTGTTGAACAAATAAAGTCGTCGGCGGAGAAATTGAAAGCGATGAAGCCGACGGCGATTGTGGCGTCGCCGGTTCTTCGCACCAAACAAACGGCGGAGATTTTGTCAGTTGAGCTCGGTGTGCCCGTTGTTTTTGACGACCGTTTACGCGAGGTAGGTTCCGGAAAACTTGAAGGCGCTCCTGCGGATAAATTTTTGGAAGAAAGGGGCTCGCTTGAAAACTGGCTCGTGAAAAAACCTCATGGAGTTGAAAGTTATTCGTCACTGAAATTGCGGCTTGATGCGGCGCTTTCCGACATTGCGGAGAAGTACGCGGGTGAAACGGTAATTATTGTCTCGCACGGCGACCCGATAGGATATATGATGCATGCCGGACAAAAAGGGGCGCCGGAAGGAATAGCGGAATATCCGGGTACGGGAGAATTCGTTGCTCGCGTTCTCGGCTCTGACGGAAAAATAAACACCGATTTTGCGGAGTTTCATCCGACAACGGTTTTGGAAACAGGCCGCGACATCATTTTCTTCTGGGTTGCGCGAATGATTCTGATGTCAACCTATGTTCTGGGTGAAATTCCGTTCCGATATGTGTATATGCATGGGATGGTTCGGGACGATGAGGGACGAAAAATTTCAAAGTCACTCGGAAACAACATAGACCCGGTTGATATGGCGGACAAATACGGCGCGGACGCGACGCGGCTTTCGCTCGTAATCGGCTCAACTCCCGGAAACGATACGCGACTTTCCGAAGAAAAAATCGCTTCGTTCAGAAACTTCACGAATAAGCTGTGGAATATAGGGAGGTTTGTAATGATTACTGCAGGTAGTCAAGCTGAAGGAATAACGCCGAAGGCAAAAACGACGGCGGACGAGTGGATTATGAGTCGTTTGAGCGCAGTGGTTAAGTCAGTCACAGAAAAACTGGACGCGCCAAAGTTTCAATTATCGCAAGCGGGAGAAGAATTGCGCGAATTCACTTGGGGCGATTTCGCCGACTGGTATCTTGAAGCCGCAAAGGCGCAGAGAAAAAATCCAAAACTGCGTGAAAGCACGGACGCAATTCTCGTTTATGTTCTTGGCATTCTGTTGCGGCTTTGGCATCCGTTTATGCCGTTCGTTACTTCAAAACTGTGGGAGGCGATGGGAAAGAAAACGCCGCTTGTCGCGGATAAATGGCCGGCAGTGTCGCATGGCTCCGATTCGGAGCGCGTGCGCCGGTTTGAACGGCTGAAAGAATTGATTATTGCAATCAGAAATCTCCGCGCCGAATGCGGAGAAACAAAGCGCGGCGCAGGCAAAGTGCGAGTGAAGGGTGATAACGCGGATATGCTTTTGGAGGATTCGGAAACGATAATCGCATTGTCGGGCATTAAAGAAATCTCCGTCGTTGTCGTCGGAGAAAGCATTAGCGGAGCGAAAAACGCGGTCGCTGGAGCGGTTGAAATGTTCTATTTTGCCGGCGTGGAAAACGAATTCAAATCCGACTTGCCACGGCTTCAAAAAGAGCACGCGATTCTTGTTGCTTTCGTTTCAAACATTGAAGAGCGGCTGATGAATTCCAATTTTGTTTCGCGCGCCCCGACGGCTGTTATTGAAAAGGAGAAAGAAAAGCTCGCTGAAGCGAAAATGAAACTTGACGCGATATCGTCCCGTCTTAATGTAATGATGGGGAAGGATTAAGAGACCTAAAACACCTATGGATATAACACATTTATTCTTTAAGACGCGTACAGGCGATTGGCTAATTTCCATACATACACACATGGTACAATCCCTGTATATCCAATAACTCCAATATGCCCTCCCTCTGCCAAGACATAGCAAACGAATACAACGAACTCATTAAATTAAGAGACGCCTTTCTAATTGAGCACAATAAAGGAAAAGAAACGGGAGACCTTAAGAAACTAAACAAGTCCA
>CAYIOW010000040.1:0-5954 GCA_964365275.1 uncultured Gammaproteobacteria bacterium | reverse complement strand
TCGTTAACTGGTTTTTCTATGGAAGCACCGAGCAAGCCAACCGCTTGGCTTGCGTAGGGGCGAGAACGCCGGAGCCATATCGCACCCCAGTGCGATGGCGAGGCGGTGGCCAGCCTTTTTGAGGCGACTGGCCGAAAAAAAGGCGAGGCCGAGCCCCTCGGCGCGCACCATAGAAAAACCAATTATTCGTTAACTGGTTTTTCTATGGAAGCACCGAGCAAGCCAACCGCTTGGCTTGCGTGGGGGCGGAAAGTTCTTGTAGTTGAGGCGTACGATATAATCGTAATTCTTGAACAATAACCTTATCCCTAAATACCATATACCAAATACTAAATACTTTTCTTCCTATATGTCAAAAACAAACGCGCAAAAGAAAAAAGAAATAGATGCTATTTTCGCAAAGTATCAGATTAAGCTCGCGACGCTCAAAAAGAAACGAGACGCTACGGTTTCCGCTTTTGACAAAGCCCTCGCGAAAAAAAAGATTGCAGAGATTAAAAAACTTCTCCAATAATTATGACTATTAACAACCCGGAAATGCCAAATTCTCCTTCAGAAGACAAGGACACAAAACAAGAAGGCACGCCTGCTTCACCCGAAGCTCCAAAAGAGCCGGAGATAAGTGGAGAACAACTTGCCGATGTTGGCCGTAGCGCCGAGGTTTTGATTCAACGAGAATCAACAAGCATCGTGCCAGAAGCCACAGCGAATATTACAGCATCCGTAACCGACATCGGCGCGTCTCCGGAAGTCGCACAAGTAACAGCAGGTGAATTAGGACTAAACGATACGCTCGCCGGTATACAAGCCGAAGCAGGACAACTCCCAGGCAAAATGCAATCCGAGATTAGCGCCGTTATAGGTAATGAGACACCGATTGAAAGCGAACGAGAGAGACGAGACAGAGAAGACGCGGAACTTCTAGCGCTCTTTATGAGCGACCACCCAGAAGTGTTTGCAAAACCGGAAACAAAACGAGAATGCGGACCGGAAGTCGCTGAATTGGAAAAATTATTTACGGCATTTGAAGCAGAACACTCTCTGGACGCGCTCCACGCTATAGTTGACCTCACGCCGGAAGAGGCGCCAAATCATCCGGTGCGAGAACCTGCAAAAAACGCGCTTGCTCCTATAACGCAACTATTCAACACAATTAAAGATAAAACAAATATCACTCCGGACGCTCTCGCGATATTGACAGCAAAACGAAAACGGCTTTCACAAGCAGTCGGCATTATTAATAAAGGAAAAGTGGACCACACTAGATGATAACTGAATATTTATGAGATCCTTCACCCACAAAAAAACCTGTCATTCTTGACAGGTTTTTTTGGTGCGGTCGAGAGGATTTGAACCTCCAAGCTCTTGCGAGCACTAGCCCCTCAAGCTAGCGTGTCTACCAATTTCACCACGACCGCGTGAACGGGAGTGTGCCAGTTCTATATTGAAGAGTCAATGATATGTAGACAACTTACCCAAACATTCTTTCCCTCCCAACAACCACCGAAAGCGCTCCGATTTCGGTTTTAAAATTAAAAACATCGCTTTCTATTTCCGCGCCGTCAACAATCGCAATCGCCTGTTTCGCGAGATGCAATGAAAACTCCGCGAGCGGCAGGCGCGTTTCCGTTTTTTTCTGTCGGAACAGCCGCCGGGCCGTGCTGTAAATTACAATTTCCAATTTACCATCCGTCGGGTTTGAAACATCGCTTCTGTTTTCCGGAATATGCACCGCCAAATTTCTTATTTCAATATCGCCGGCGGCAGTCATCAGCACGCGGTATTTGCCGCCCGCGCGGATTTCGGCGCGAACATCCTTCAAGAAAGCTCCGGTGAAAAACCGATGGCCGTTCACTTCACCCGCATCCATTTTTTCCAATATTCTCTGCGACAACACATCGCACGCTTCAACTCCGCCGGGGATTCCTAAAATCTGCGCGAATACCTGTCCCTCGCCAATAGGCAGAATCGCCAGCGTAACCTTCGTGCCGACAACGACATTCGCAACTTTATGAACCGTCTTGTCGTTTCCCACGACGACGACCGTCTTCACGCCCTCCGCAACTTCGCGGCGAATTATTTCGTCAGCGTCTCTAAACAGGGCCAAGCGCACAATCTTGCCCTGAAGCCCAAGGTCGGTAATACGATTCTCTATGCGGTCTAAATCGTTCGCGTATTTTCCGTCCTGGACAAAATCATCGTAAACATAACAATACACAGGCGTGCCTATTCGGCTTCTTTCTCGTATTTCTGTTCGCGTGTCGTTGTCGCGGATGAATGCATCAGGATTTTCCCGTTAATTTCCGCCCCGGAAGCCACTTGCAATATTTTCGTTTCAATATCACCGTCTACTTTTGAAGTGGCGGAGAGTTCCAGCCGGTCTTCAACGCGAACATTCCCCCTCAAGATTCCGGAAGCGAACAAACTGTGAGCGGAAACATCGGCATCTATTTCCGCTCTTTCGCCGACGCGAATATCGCCGGTCGCCGACACGGTTCCTTTTACGCATCCTTCAATCACAACATTTCCGTTACTCGTAAAATCTCCTTCAACTTTCACTCCCTCCGCGATAATCGTTTCCCCTCCTTCGCTGGCTTTTTTCAAGAGCGACATAGCGAACTATTTTAGGTAACCTACTTTAACTGATGGATTTTCGTTAAAAAACGCAGTTTTAGCGGGTTACATTTCGTGAATAATCGGTATACCTATAAGAGTAAGAGCGTTCTCAAGCACCTGTCGCGTTGCCTCGCAAAGCGCCAAGCGCGCCGCCGTTCCATCCGAGTCGTCCTCCACAATAACCACCTCGGCATTGTAGTAAGAAGCGAACGCTTGCGCAATATCAAACGCTGCCTGTGCGGGAACCGACAAATCCAGCTCCAATCCGGCGCGGCGAATTCGTTCCGGGTATCCTGCCAGAACCGCCACAAGCATTTGCGCTTCTTTCGTTTTTACGGCCGCATGTCCGTTCTTCGGTTTAACACCGCTTTTTTTCAGCATGCTTGAAATCCTCGCCAAAGTGTAAAGCAAATATGGTCCGCTGGCTCCTTCAAACGATATTGCTTCTTTCGGATTGAACACCATATCTTTGCGCGGGTCCTGTTTCGCGATTGCAAAAACGATGGCGGCGCGAGCGATGGCGCGAGCAACTTCTTTTTGTTTTCTATCCGCCCATTTGCCGTGGCGCGCCTTGGTTTCGCGCAAGGCCTCGCCAATGATTCCTTCTTCAAACTCTTCCAACCGCACGATGTTTCCGCTTCGGGACGACATTGCCCCTTCGGGAAGTGAAATAAAGCCGTATGAAAGATGTTCGTATGGAATTCTGATTCCCATTTTTTTGAGTGTCAGAAAAAGCTGACGCATTGCAAGCGACTGGCGAACATCAACAACGATTAAACTGCGCGACGGCGAGTAATCGTTTTGTTTGCTAAGCGCGAGCGCGAGGTCTTTGGCGTTGTAAAGCAAACTCCCGTCGGTCTTTTTAAGCAAACTGACACCGGCGCCTTCGTCTTCAAGATTCACGATAACGGCGCCATCCGAAACTTCCGCGATTCCGCGTTTCAGCAAATCGTCAACGATCTCGTCAGTTTTTTTCAAAAGGTCGCTTTCGTAATATTGAGCGTCAATTTTGAGTTCAAACGACTTGAACGCTCTGAATAAAGCCGCGAGCGACCATTTGCGCGTTTCTTTCCAAAGCGCATGCCATTCTCCTTTTTTTTCTTCAAGCGATTTTTGAATATCCGAAATCTCCGCGAGCACGGCCGGATTCTCCTCCGCGGCGCGCGTGGCTTCGGCATAAGCCATGCCGAGAAAATTAATCTCCTGCCCTTTTTCCGGCTTCTCCCTCGGATGCAGTGTTTTCACCGCCCACAAACATTTCGCGACATTGTTTCCGAGGTCGTTTATGTAAGATGCGGCAATCACATCAAAACCGACTGCGCGCAATAAATTAACGGCAAGTTTTCCGACAATAAAATTCCGCAAATGCCCGATATGAATTTCTTTATGCGTGTTCGGATTTGCATATTCAACCATTACTCGTTTTGAAGCGCCGTCCGCATGATGTCCGTATGACTCACCGGCAAGTATGATTTCAGTGAGCACGGACTTCATAAACCTCTCCTGTTGGAGAAAAAAGTTTACATACGGTCCGCGGGCCTCAACGCGTTCAATCGTTCCGGTCGTTGCAATCTTAGGCGCAATCTCGGACGCAACTTCCGCAGGATTCCGCTTCATTCCCTTTGCAAGTTCAAAACAACCGTAGGCAAGGTCGCCAAAAGACGCGTCCGGCGGGACAGATAGCTCATCAATATTCGGCGAATATCCCTTACCCAAAACCGCCTTCAAGGCCTTTATCGCCTCAAGTTTCACCACGGTTCCGGTATATTTTTTTCTGGACGGCATATATTTTATGTTTGCCTCCCCTCCTCTCCGAGGAGGGGGTAAGGGGAGGTGGAGTTGATGATTATGTTATTAGTCCACCCCTCCGCCTCGTGTCTCGGCACCTCCCCTCATAGAGGGGAGGAGGCAAAGGCCAAATTATATCAATCTAACAAAGTGACGCTTTCCTTTTTGTAGCACACCGTGTTTTGCCTTCGCTAGAACATCAGAAACGACCTCACCGTCTAACTTTACTCCATTCTGTTCTATTTGCCGTCTCGCGTCACCTTTTGATGAACACAATCCTGATTCAACCAGCGCGTCCACGAACAACATATGTGGTCGTATGCTAAACGACTGCATATTTACCGGCACTTCTCCGTCGCGAAATTGCCGGTTCCACGCTTCCTCTGCGGCACGCGCCGCCGTTTCATCGTTGTATAATTTTACGATTTCAAACGCGAGTTTTGCTTTCGCGCGCCGTGGGTCGTTTTCCATTTCATTTTTCCAGAGCGCAATATCCGAAAGCGCAAGCGGAGTACATTGTTCAAACACTGTCCATATTGTCTCGTCCGCCAATGTCATCACTTTACCGTACAAATCGGTTGGTTCTGCGTCAATGTTAATAGCATTGCCCTCGCTCTTACCGATTTTCTTCCCTGCCGCGTCCGTAATCAATTTCAAAGTGAGCACGCCTTTTTCGCGTCCCTGCATTTGACGAACGAGCGTTCGCCCGGCAAGCATATTGAATGTCTGGTCCGTGCCACCAACCTCCAAATCCACTTCCATCGCCACGGAATCATAACCCTGCATCAGTGGATAGAAAAATTCGTGCAAGCCAATCGGTTCTCCCGCTTCGCGTCTTTTTTCAAACATGTCTCGCTCCAGCATTTGTTGAACCGTGAAATGCGACGCGAGCTTGATAACATCGGAAAACGACATCTCCGCCAGCCATTTGTGGTTCTCGCGAATCGTTATCGGATTGTTTTTTACATCAAATATTTTCGCCGTTTTCTTCTTGAAGCTCTCCGCATTTTTTCTCGTCTCATCCAATGTCATTGCCTTTCTCGCGCTCTCTTTTCCAGTAGGGTCGCCCAGAGTCGCCGTGAAAGTTCCCATTAACACAATCACTTCGTGCCCCAACTCCTGAAACGCGCGAAGTTTCCATATCCAAACGGTGTGTCCGATATGCACATCGGTTGAAGTCGGGTCCCAGCCGGTGTATATGCGTAAACGCCTGCCCGACATAAGTTGAGTTCTAAGCCAATCTTTATCCGGATACACCATATCAACTCCTCGCGAGAGAAGTTCGTCTACTGTATTTTTGTCAACTATAATTCTTGGTTTGTTGCTGAACATACTAAATGAAAAATTATTTTTCTCTCTTCCCGTCCCATATCTTAATGGTATTGTCCAAGCTTCCTGAAACAATGCGGCCGTCCGGAAGGACTTGGAGGGTACGCACCCAGTCGGTATGACCTTCCAGTGTTTCATGGTTATATCCTCCTCCTTCTTTCTCGGTCCATATCTTAATGGTATTGTCCGAGCTTCCTGAAACAATGCGGCCGTCCGGAAGG
>CAYIOW010000039.1:0-5985 GCA_964365275.1 uncultured Gammaproteobacteria bacterium | reverse complement strand
TTCCGACGCGTTGGTCGGAACCCCGACCGGAGCGTCGGGGCTGAGCTAGCGGCCCAAAATTTATCGTAACCGTCGGTAGAGTATCATTGCTCGCCAATATATTCAAGCCCGAGTCGTTGACACATTTAAGCAAAAATGATAAAGAAACCGCTGAAAAGGAGGGCATATGAGGCCCGCATTCAAGAATGGTGACCCTGCAATCGTAGTTCCGGGAGTTACCATTTTGGTTTTCAACATCTTCCACGGTCGACTCGCAATCGTAGACAACAGTCGCACAGAAGAACAAGGAACGCTCTGGCATTTCGGGGAAGCAAAAGAGCTCCCAGTCAGCTGTCACTCAACACAAGATGCAATCGCGGTCGCAACTGCGATGGTGGTGCTGAACGGCTTTGACATTGTTGCACTGGAGAACGGCCAACCGCACCTTCGTCGCTTTACCGTCGTAGAAGCGCAACCAAACGCTGGCAACTGAGCCCAACTACTGGCTCGGTTTTTTTATTTATCTAGGACTTACGCATTTGGCGATATGCTTGCGCTTCCCTCGGAAATATCGTCATCATATGCTTATATGTCTCCAATATTTCCTCAGTCCAGCGCTACGCATCTCATCCAAATGCGTAAATCCTATTATCCTCTCTAGCTTCCTCCCTTCATTCCTCCCTTCCCTGTATACTATATTCGTATGATTATCAAAAAATCCGACGGAGCGGAACAGGAATTCAAAGCAGAAAAACTCGCGCGAGCGCTCACGCGAGCGAAAGTGCCTGAAACGGCTACAAAAGAAATCGTATTTGAAATTGAAAAACTGCTTCGTCCGGGAACAACGACGCACAATATTTACGAACGCGCCCTACATCTTCTTGAAGCAAGAGACCCGCTCGGCGCAGCGCGTTTCACATTAAAGCATGCAATGATGGAACTCGGCCCGACAGGTTTTCCGTTTGAACAATATTTTGCCCGACTGATGGAAGCGTACGGATGGAAAACTCAAGTCGGCGCTACGGTTTCAGGAAAATGCGTGAAACATGAAGTTGATGTGTACGCCGAGCGCGGAGAAGAAAAACGCGCGGTTGAAGCCAAATATCACAATCAATCGTCCGGACGCACCGATGTTAAAGTCGCATTGTATGTCCACGCGCGACACCTTGATTTGTCCGGTAAAGACCCGTCCGTTCGCGGCGTGTTGGTAACTAACACCGAATTCACCAGCGAAGCAATCGCATACGGCGAATGCGTTGAAATGAAAATGAAAGCATGGAATTATCCTCGCGACAGAGGGCTGGCATATTACATTGAATCAAAGTGCTTATATCCGATAACGGTTTTCTCGTCGCTTCCAAAGGATTCGGCGCGGGCGCTTGTTCAAGACGGCAGAGTCCTTGCAAGCGAATTGATTTCCCTGACCGATGATGCCGCCGCGCACTACAAAATTTCGGAGAAGGTGTTTGAGACGCTGAAAGAACAAGCCAGCGCATTATGCGAACACCGATTGGAATAGCTGTTTGCTTCACTTTTTCAATTTTTTTATTTCCCGGAACAACAAACGCGGCAAACATATTAACCGTTCCGTTTTCCGTCGGTGGCGCGGCGTTCGGCGACCTCGGCACGGACGGTATTGAAGAAATCATTGTCGGCTCTCAAAGCGCGCCGCCAAAAGTGGCAATATTGCGAAAAGACGGCTCAACTATTTTTTCGTTTGAGCCATTTGATTCGTCAACGCACGCCGGAGTGAATATTGCAGTCGGCGACATCGCCGGCGATTCGCGAAATGAAATTATCGCGACGGCGTCTTTTGGCGGCACGCCGGAAGTTCGCATATTTGATTCGCGCGGAAAATTTTTGTCGTCGTTTTCAGCATTTGATAAAAAATTCCTCGGGGGCGTTTCGCTCGCCGTCGCTGACATCAATGGCGACAAACAAAATGAAATCGTTGCGGCGGCGGGAATGACAGGCGGTCCGCATATAAAAATATTCCGCGCAAACGGAGAACTCATAAAACAATTTTTCGCGTTTGACGAAAACGACAAAGCCGGACTCACAATCGCGCCGCTTGATATCAATGACGATGGTGTTTCCGAACTTGTTATCGCTCATTACGGCTTCGGCGCTCCGGAAGCGCGCATTGCGTCGTTCGTTGACAACCAAACGACACTATCGCCGACATTCTCGCTTTATAATAATTCTTATAGTTACGGCGCAACATTATCGGCGCTCAACGCGCATGAAATCATCGTAACTCCAAATGGAAACGGCGGACCTCACATTAAAGTTTTATCATTTGATAAACAAGGTAATTCTTCTCTGAAAAGCCAATTTTTCGCATTTTCCGAAAATAACGAAAACCGTCCGATATTTGCAGGAAAAGCCGCCGAATTCTTCTTTTTTGAAGCGCCGCCCACTCTTCAAAAACGCCTTGAAAAACATATTGTGGTCGAATTAAAATCCCAACGACTTACCGCTTACGAACACGGAGTCGCGCAAAACAGTTTTCTAATTTCGTCCGGCACATACGACAGAACGCCAAAGGGCGAATTCGCGGTGCAGAGAAAACTCCCTCGGCATGATTACATAAGATATTACGCCGAAGGCGACAAAAGAAATTACAATTACAAGAATGTTGAGTTTAATCTTCAATTCAAACCGTCGTTTTACATTCATTATGCATACTGGCACAACAATTTCGGAAAGCCGATGTCCGGCGGTTGCGTGAACGCGCCGTACAACGGAATGAAATGGTTATACGCGTGGGCAAATGTTGATACGCCGGTAATAATAAAATAATTATTTTGCGAGTTGCAAAAGTTATCCACACATTGTGTTCAAAAAACATTGATACTAGTGTTGCAACGATATACAATGTATGCGTCAACGAAATTGTTTGACGCGCGAGGTCGAAATATTCTTTACACGCGCAACTTATTCCGACAGAGTGTCGGACAAATGAAAGGAGGAATCTCCTATGGCAAAACGAAAAGCCGCCAAGAAGCGAAAGCCGGCGAAACGAAAGGTCGCCCGAAAAGCGAAGCGCAAGGCCGTCCGACGCCGCAAGTAATATCTGCCCCGGGGCAGAAAGAAAATCGCTAAGATACTTGTCTAGCGATTTTCTATTTAAAAAACACGGAAGCCGGAGAATGGCTACCGTGAGGTTTTCGTTCGAAGCGCGCCAAGGTCGCGGTGCAGCTTCTCCACGTTTTGCCGTAAATACTCGGTGTACCAAGATGTATCGACTCCGAAGCGTACGCTTGTCTCACAACTCTCGAGCAGTGCGCTCTCCAGTATGAGTCGCTCGTCAGGCGATTTCACTACACCAAGCGCAGAACGCATCTTTGCGGTCAGCTTACTGTAGTCATCTACAGCGCGCTTTACATCTTTTACTCGCACTTCCGTCACCCTCATCTTCGTCGCTATAATTGCCTCCTCAAGACCATCGGTTATTAGCGACCCGTCGGCGTTATGGTGAAACTTCCCACCAAGGTCCGTTAACTGTGCTTCTACAACCTTGAGTCTGTCCGAGGTGTCTCCCAAAAACCAGTCAAGAACCCGCAGAAGCAGTTCCGCGTTGAATCTGTCGGGCGAGCACACGACCTTCAGCGCTCCATCCATAAACTCATCTTCCGATTTGTCCTGCTCGGAATCAGAGTACGCACCAAGGTCTTTCGCATCACCACGCTCAACCACTGCCTTCGCGGTAACAGGCGCGACGGCAATCATGAACAACAAAACCGCGTTGAATCTAAAGATGGGTTTCATTTCTTTCCCTTCTTGCGCCAGTTAGACGCATCGTGTAGAAGACCCGCCACAAGATTAACACTCCAAATGAAAAAGTCAAGACATTGTAACACTTCGTAAGCGAAATACTTCTTCAGCTATTGCAACTTCTTCCGGTGTATTTACTCCAATTCCCTCTTCGGGCAGACACGATACCGCTTCCACCGATAGGCCATCAGCGACAGCGAACGCTATAAGATCGGTTAATAAAAATTCTTGCTTACTATTTTTGTCCGAGAGGTCGTGAATGCGATGCCACAACCATTCCGCATCAAAACAATACATACCGTTGTTTACCTCGCGACACTCCGCCTCTTCGGACGAACAATTTTTCAATTCCTTAACAGCTAAAACATTTCCGTTTTCAGAACGAGACACTCGTCCGAAACCCCAAAATACTTTCCGCCAATCTTCAAAGTCCGGCAGAACCGTAGTCGATATTGTAATCGCCGGTTGAACTCGGTTATGATGTTCAGCAATGCGACAGAAAGTTTCTCCTGTGTAGAGCGCGTGGTCGCCGTATGAAACTAAAACCGTGTCCGCGTCTTGAAGCGTGCCTTCTGCAACCATAACCGCGTGTCCCGTCCCGCGTTGCTCATGCTGAAGAACATACCGCGCACGGTCTCCAACATACGATTTTAACGATTCAAGTCCGTGTCCAACGAGAAGTGTCGGTTTTTCATCCAACCCGCTCTTCTCAATCGCAAGCATAATATGGTCAACGATTGGTCGCCCGCCAATTTCAACCATCGCCTTCGGCACCGACGCACCCATTCGGCTGCCCTTCCCTCCAGCCAGAATAAGTATACGAAGCATTTTCATGGACTATAATTTTATCAATTCCTCGTCAAATAAACGATAGCTCTACGACATATCGGAACATGAGCAACTAAAAACACCACCTTTCGGTGATGTTGTTGGTCCTGGCGATGGCCTACTCTTGCGGAGAACCGCTACCATCAGCGCAGACGGGCTTAACTTCTGAGTTCGGGATGGGATCAGGTGTGGCCCCGTCGCTTGTGATCACCAGGCGGGCTCCTTCAATTACTCAAAGAAGCCCGTCCGGTGACCGGACGACAATTCAATTCGTCACGCCGCAATCCCTTTCGGGAATGAAAAACTCTATGTATCAGGAGAGCTTCGACCGATTAGGACCGCTCGGCTAAACATCTTGCGATGCGTACACCTGCGGCCTATCAACGTCCTAGTCTCGGACGGGTCTTAACGATACCTAATCTTGAGAATAGCTTCGCGCTTAGATGCTTTCAGCGCTTATCTATGCCCGACATAGCTACCCAGCGATGCCCTTGGCAGGACAACTGGTACACCAGAGGTCAGTTCATCTCGGTCCTCTCGTACTAGAGATGAGCTCTCGCAAGTATCAACGCCCACAGTGGATAGGAGACCGACAATAATATAATTGTTTTTGTTGTCCTTCATCAATGAAGGAGTAAAGTCATTTCTGCTCTACTCTGCATATCGCTATGCAGTTCGGACTATATCTTCTCCGACAAATCGTCGGAGTTCGACATATAGTCTCTGAGGGTTCTGTATTACCATCTTTTTGCGGAACGCCTATAGCGACCCGCTCCATTCATGGTATATGCTCGGTTGAGAATACTTTTGATGTTTCTTTCTCGCAAATGCATTCCTTTATACATCGCGCGAACGACAGAAGCAAAAATTCTGAAATCTTTTGCCTTCTCTGTCATTAGTACATACGCTTCAAAGAAAGGAATAACCTTTGTAAGAAGGTCATCTCTATTTCTCACACAAAACACATAGGTAACATCTTTTGGATTCTTGGCGTGATTTGCTTTCACATAGCCACACTGGAAAAAATTAACCAGTTCGTCCAGAACACGACGACTTGTTTGTCGTTGTGATACATGAAACTCTGGAATGATTTTCCACTTGGTCTTCATACGAGAATCTGTATAGATTGCCACATGAAAACTACCCTCGCCGTCAACGAACCCTGTTACATACCATGGCGGAAGATTGCAATACAGTCTTCCCTGCTGATTATCTGCACTCAACACATTGTCACGAGACATACTGCAACAGTATACCTCGTAGTGTGAGATTCTTTAAACTCCTACTCCTATGTAAGAGTTTCACAGAACTTCCAGCATATAGTCGAATTTATAGACAGCACGGTATTTACTGTCTCACGACGTTCTGAACCCAGCTCGCGTACCGCTTTAATTGGCGAAC
>CAYIOW010000038.1:0-6220 GCA_964365275.1 uncultured Gammaproteobacteria bacterium | reverse complement strand
GAAGTCGTAACAAGGCATCCGTAGCGGAAGCTGTGGATGGATCACCTCCTTTCAACGGATTTTTTCGCCATAGGCGAACAATTCAGTCGAGACTAAGCGCTCAGACTTAGTTGCCAAGGTTTCCTTGGCTGAAGCAGACATTGCAATCATCCAGCGGGGGTTGTTTTTTTTGCCCGCGAATGCTACGCTTCCCCAGATTTTGGGCGTGTAGCTCAGGTGGTTAGAGCGCGTCACTGATAATGACGAGGTCGATGGTTCGAGTCCATCCACGCCCACCATCCTTCGCGCAAGCGAAGGTGCCCTCCGTAGCCTTGGCGTAGGAGGGTACAGCTCAACCCATAACTTATTCATTCACAACCTGCTTGCGACTACGGATGGCAGGCCATGCACAATAATAGCCGGCATATCGCCTTTTTCAGAATTTCCGCTATGCCGCGGTAGCTCATTGGTAGAGCGCAGCCCTGAAGAGGCTGGCGTAGTCAGTTCGATTCTGACCCGCGGCACCACAAAAACGCACCGACCATTCGGTGCTTTTTTGTTGTATGCCGTTATCGTTTGATGTATCGCTTTAACACGCAATAACTTCCTGCAATCTATATTCTTGTCTATATAGTAATTCATTTTTGAACGGAATTAGCGCGAGCATCACCATAAGCGAATAATAATCCGTCCGCGTTATTGCATTGTCCGTGAGTAATCCGACCGCGCCATTCTGCTGTTTTGAATTCGTGCGGCCGAACACAACATCGTCAGCGTCTCCGAGTTCCATTCCTTGTTTGATTAACTCCGCAACTCTCGCGGGAAGAAAAAAAGTACACGACCTTCCCTTTCCGAAGCGTCCGTTCGCTGATTTAACGACAGTCCAAGCGAACGCTTCCATTCCATCTTCCGTCTCTTCAATCCCGCCTTCTATTCCAACCCAATAATCCGCCGAAACTATTTCATGTGACGCGTTCTCCGCCCGCGTCTTTGCTCCTTCAAATGTTTCCGCGTTACTCTTCGGCTGTTCGCTCACGCCGGACGGAACCGACACGCCATCAATTTCAAAAACTTCGTCAGGAAACATTCTCTGAAATCCCCGCAAGGTTGCGTTTATCTTTACTGGATTTTTTGAAGCAATGATTATTTTTTTCATAGCGATAGATTATCATATCCTGCTCAACGGTGAAATATAAGATATCCACGCGCCACGGTTTCGGGTGGCAACATAAAAACACCTGACGGTGTTCTTATGTTGGTGGACCACAGCGGATTTGAACCGCTGACCTCTGCAATGCGAATGCAGCGCTCTACCAGCTGAGCTAGTGGCCCATGGAAATATTGTACATATCGGTAAGATTTGAGTCCTTCTCCGACGGAGGCGAATACGGAGGGCATCCTTTTTTCGCTTGCGATGTAACAGATGGCCTGCCATCCGTAGTCGCAAACAGGTTGTGAACGAGCAAGCTCCGGGTTGGGCTGTACCCTCCTACGCCTTTGGCTACGGAGGGCATCCTTCGCTTGCGCGAAGGATGGTGGATGTTGGAGGACTCGCCCGCGCCTCAATTTCGGCCAGTCGCCTCAATTGGGCTGGGCACCGGCTTGCGGCGGCTCTGGGGAGCCGCATCGCTCCGCCGTTCTCGTCCTCCATCGCAAGCCACGCAGGTGGCTTGCTTTGGTGGATGTTGGAGGACTCGAACCTCCGACCTTTGCGATGTGAACGCAACGCTCTAACCAACTGAGCTAAACATCCTCATATGACCCGCCATCCGTAGCCTCGGCGATGAATGGCCTGCCATCCGTAGCCTCGGCGATGAATGGCCTGCCATCCGTAGCCTCGGCGAAGGATGGCGTCCCCAGGAGGATTTGAACCTCCGACCTTTGGCTTCGGAGGCCAACGCTCTATCCAGCTGAGCTATGAGGACATAAACTTATGTGGCCTGCCATCCGTAGCCTCGGCGAAGGATGGTCGGGCCGGCGGGACTTGAACCCGCGACCTCTTGCACCCCATGCAAGCGCGCTACCAACTGCGCTACGGCCCGTATTATGACAATATCGGCATCCTTTTTCGCTTGCGATGTAACAGATGGCCTGCCATCCGTAGTCGCAAGCAGGTTGTGAACGAGCAAGCTCCGGGTTGGGCTGTACCCTCCTACGCCAAGGCTACGGAGGGCATCCTTCGCTTGCGCGAAGGATGGTGGACCCTAGCGGGATCGAACCGCTGACCTCTTCCATGCCATGGAAGCGCTCTACCAGCTGAGCTAAGGGCCCGTATTGGTCGGGCTAGTGGGACTTGCCCGCGCCTCTTTTTCGGCCAGTCGCCTCAAAAGGGCTAGGCACCGCCTCGCGGTGGCTCTGGGGAGCCACATCGCTCCGGCGTTCAAGTCCCACTTCAAACCACGCAGGTTGTTTGAATTATGTTACATGGTCGGGCTAGTGGGACTTGAACCCACGACCTCTTCGTCCCGAACGAAGCGCGCTACCAACTGCGCTATAGCCCGATATGGTATCTGCTCTAGGAATTGTACACTACCTCTTCAGTGCAGCTTTGGATATTAATCGCATCCAAGCGGCGAAATAGTATATGAAATCGCTATTCATGTCCAGACGATATTAGGATAATTCATAACTTCATAAACCTGTGCTATTCTAAATGGACTGTGCCTATGTATTTGCAAGAACAAAGAAATACGACGCAAAATGTAAATACGGACGATAATACGCCTGACACGGTTTTTATAGGTCGCCAGATTGGCGAAGTATCTAAAATAGAACGAGAGTCGTTCGTTACAACGACCGAATGCGAATTGCATTTGGTCCGACACCTCTCGCGACTTTCTCAAAGCGCGCGAACGCGACTTTGCGGAAACCAATTGCGAGAGCGCGGGCGACATTCCGTAGTTATGAACGCTGACTTGGAAGAACGACTGAAAACGCACGGCTCAAAATTCTCCAAGTTTATTGACGACACGGAAACTCTGATACGCCTGGCGAAAATATTATTGAACCGTCAAGACACGGCATCAATTAATTGGTTCTTATTGTCCGACGGATATTTTGTGGCAAAAGGGATATTCACGGCAACTCCGCAAATAAAAAAGGAAATAAATTTGCCCGAAGACGCGCCGATTGGAATATGCGGCGTCGTACCTGTTACTGAACAAATAAAAGAACGAGTGGTGAAAACGGTTCGCGGATTCGGCGAAGCCGCAGACCGGATATTAGTAAATGTGGTTGAATTGGATGCGTTACCCACGACCGACAGCGTCGTCGTAACGCTTACAAAAAAATCAATGATAGACAGGGCGGAACTTCAATCAATATTCACCGGCGTTCTTGCGCCTCCGTTTCCGATAAAATCAATCGTTGGCAACAAAACCGACCGCCAAAAATGCGCGGAGTGGTGGGAAAGGCACGCTTTCGTTCAAGCATCAGAAAAATAATCCCAGCGCGCCAAATACCACGACTAGGACCCCGAATAGTACGGAAGTCCAACCGACCAGTTTCGGATACCTGCCGAAGAATTGCGTGCCAACCTCGTAGTCAGTCATTCTTTCCGCAAAAATAAATCGCACACCCTTCAGAATCAGCCACACGCCAGCGAACAACAGACACCCCATTACAAACCACTTCGTATATTGCGATTTTGACATGCCTCCGGCAAGTAAAAGAAAGAAAAGCGATAAAACACCGGCCGCGGTTTGATACGGTTTCAGATTTCTTGCGCGCGCTTCGCCTGACGCGTTATTTTTTTCGTTTGCTTTGTTCATAATTTGAACTTTAATGTCTCTAATTTTTCCCCAATCGCGCTCGGAGATTTCTTGAATTGCGTTAATATCAGTTTTCTGCGCTACATTCAACGCCAG
Source organism: uncultured Gammaproteobacteria bacterium (assembly GCA_964365275.1). Taxonomy (GTDB): domain Bacteria; phylum Patescibacteriota; class Patescibacteriia; order UBA9934; family UBA11717; genus CAYIOW01. Next base: position 2,375 of record CAYIOW010000038.1, on the reverse strand, counting down.
CGTTGCCTGACCGATAAAGTTTTCGGCTCTCGTCCCTGTATTCACATATCCAACAAATGAAATAATTCCCACAATCACGACCAGAATAGCCGTTGTCACCGTAAGTATCGTGGAGGGCGTTGACACGAAACGCCTCACAGATAACACAACGAGTATGACAACGATGCACAAAATCACCGCCGCTATTCCTCCACGAATAAAAGCAATTTTTCTCTCCAATCCGTTCGCAATCCACGCAATGTATTGTTCCGACGAAACACCATGCGATGCTATCGCCTGCGCCACCTTTGTATCTATCGTATTCTTTACCGCCTCCAATTGCCTCTGGTCAAACCACACTTCATTTGGGAAAAACATATATTACAGTATATCAAACCTTCTGTCTTCCCTACACAAAACAATATCAGTGAGCATCTTGCTACCTCGCAGGAAAAAGTTGATCAATTGGAACAACAAGGGTGCGCTCTGGTTCATCTTCATCGCTGAAATCAATCTCAACCGATGGCTGAATTCTTGCGCTAACTTTTTCAAAACGACTATCCTCACTTAATTCTTGAAACTGTTTTGATCCATCTATTGCCTCGTATGTTCCAATTCGCCGACCTCGATCAAATTCTTTTTTATATGCATGCGGTACGAAGACATAGATATCGTCCCCTAAAAACAAAATCGGCGTATTCCCTTCCCGAAACGGGTGCTTTACCAAATCTCCCACTTTTAATTCCGGTTTCTTTTCTCGTCCCTCCGGCCCCTGTTCCCTGCCTCCGAAAAAATTTGAGAAGATATTTATCATATTATTTTATTTGGCCTTCTATCCGGTCTGTCCATCGTAGCATTTGCGAAGGTAAAACCTTGGCTGTGGCTTGCGGGGTTTTGGTTTTTCAAATACGCTTTTATTCGTTCGCTATCCTCGTTTTCCTTATCGCCCTTGAAATAGAGTTCAATAAATTCAATCCGTTGCTCTTGCTCAAAATACGCATACACGATATGAAGCGACCGATCGCGAAGCGCACGACATGCCATACGCGCCTTTACTATTTTTATGAGAGATGAGGAGTAAATGATAACAAAGTTTTTGCCGACGCCGCAGGGCGTCGCAAGTAAAACCTCCTTGAGCTTTTCAAGATCATCACCCAGAGTCCGATATTTTCTGGAAAGCCGTTTAAACTCTTTTTGAAAATCCGGCGGCTCATCAAAGTTCATCATACTCTCTTACGGAAGTTTCCTCCGGGCGGTAGAAAACATGCTCGTATTCTAATGATTCCCTATCTTTGGCGGCAACCCAAGGGGTATCCAAGTGAGACAGCGCGGAAATTTGTGTTGCGGTCAAATCTCCAAGCCGATTAATTTCCCAGTCAATATGCGCAAGCTCTTGCGCGGAAAGAGCTGACAGATCAATGGGTTCGTTTGGATTGACAAGATACTTTGTTTGCTCGTGTTTGTAGAATTTGCTTTTTACTTTCTCAACCTTTCCATTCTTTTCTAGACGCTCTATAAATTTGGCGAACATGACCGGCGTGGGGCCATAATGATTTTTAATATATTTCGCGCCAATAAGCTGTTCCTCAAATTTTTCGTAATAATCAAAGTCAATAAAATAGAGAAGTTTATACAGTGCTGTTTGACCGATGTTTGGTTTGCCACCGATTTTTGTAATAATATACAAAAGTGTCTGTTCAAATTTTTCGGCTTTTTCTTGTGGCACATTGATGCGCATTTCGCCCTCGACTTCTTTTTTTTGTTTCTTTTTACCCTCAATTTTTACAATTGTCTTCGCATCTTCTTTTCCTCCCAAAAAATTTTCAAAGGGAATATCAAAAACCTCTGCCAATTTCTTAGCTTCGGTGATAGTTAAATCTCGCTCGCCCTGCTCTATTTGCATATAAGTCGGGCGGGAAATTTTAAGCGAGGACGCTAAAAATTCCTGCGTCAAATTGCGCTTTTTACGTTGTTCTTGAATGAATCTAGCAAGCATGGTTATATTTTACCTCGCTCTTTTCTATTAGCGTGTATTTGTTGGTGATTTGTTTTCTTGATAACCAGAAGATTTTTGGGCGTGTCCTTCCCTCCTTCTGCCAGCGGTTTAATATGATGAACCTCATATCTTCGTGGCGGTTTGCCGTTCTTATAACCACGCTTCTCTAAAATCTTTTGGATTTTCTCTTGGTCTGCTTTTCGTTTATTGGCCATAGCAGTTGAAAAAGTTACGGTTAATACGACTATGTCGCCAGTATAGGCAATGCAGGATTTCTTGTCAATAGCAATGTAAAGAAGTTATACACACCTCATATTTCAGCTAGAACTTGGCTGATTTTCACCTCCATAAGTTCAATGAGGCGGCGGTTGGAAGCGATGATTTCTTCTTCCTTTTCCGC
>CAYIOW010000037.1:0-6388 GCA_964365275.1 uncultured Gammaproteobacteria bacterium | reverse complement strand
GCCGCATTGTTTCAGGAAGCGATGACAATACCATTAAGATATGGGACGGGAAGAAGACATTTTAAAATCAATATGGGAAAAAATACCAACGATAATGAAATAAATAGTATGGACAAAATCGTGTCGCTTGCGAAGCGGCGCGGGTTTGTTTTTCCCGGCTCCGAGATTTATGGCGGTTTGGCAAATAGCTGGGACTACGGTCCGCTTGGACATCTGCTCAAACAAAATATCAAGACCGCGTGGTGGAAATTTTTTGTGCAAGAGAGAGACGATATGGTCGCGCTTGATACCGCAATTATTATGAATCCTAAGATTTGGGAAGCGTCTGGACATCTTGAAAACTTCAGCGACCCGCTCGTTGAATGCAAAAAATGTCATCAACGGTTTCGCGCCGACCATCTGCTTGAAGCCGCCTCGGCGAAACCCGGATACGACAAAGAAGCGCCGCCGGATTTTTCATCGTTATCTTGCCCGGAATGCGGGGGAAACTTAACCGAGCAGAAAAACTTTAATTTGATGTTTAAGACATTCATTGGTCCCACCGAGAACTCAACGAATACAGCGTATCTTCGTCCGGAAACCGCCGCCGGGATGTTTGTAAACTTCAAGAATGTCTTGCAGACGACGAGACGCCGGCTTCCGTTCGGCATAGCGCAAATCGGAAAAAACTTCAGAAATGAAATCACGCCGGGCAACTTTATTTTTCGAACGCGGGAGTTTGAGATTGGCGAGTTTGAGTATTTTATTCGCGGTGAAGAATGGGAAAAACATTTTGAATTTTGGCTCGCGGAGATTCGCCGATGGTGGAAAGATGTGATGCGCGTGAATATGGATAATTTGGTTTGGCATGAAATTGAAGACGGCGAGCGCGCGCATTATTCAAAACGGACGGTTGACATTGAGTACAAATATCCATTCGGCGTGAAAGAACTGCACGGCATCGCATATCGCACTGATTTTGATTTATCGCGCCACGAAAAAATGAGTGGGGAGGAAATGCGCTACACCGACCCTGAAACCGGCGAAAAGATTCTCCCGCATGTCATTGAGCCGACATTCGGAATTGACCGCATGTTGCTCGTTTGTCTCTTGGAAGCATACACGGAAGAGCAGGCGCCAACGGCGGATGACGGAGAAACGGACATGCGAGTGGTTATGAAGTTCCCAAAACATCTCGCCCCGATAAAAGTTGCCGTGCTTCCTCTTTCTAAAAAACCGGAATTGTATGATGTTGCCAAAGAACTCGCCGAAACACTTCGCAAAAATTGGTCGGTGGAATACGATGAAACGCAAAGTATCGGCAAGCGTTATCGCCGTCAAGATGAAATCGGTACGCCATATTGCGTAACGGTGGACTTTGATTCCTTGAACGACAAATCCGTTACCGTCCGCGACCGCGACACAATGAAACAAGAGCGCGTTCCAATTGCGGACCTCGTGAAATATTTAAACGACGCTTTATAATTTCTAAACCAACCTTAATGCTTTCCAAAACTCTCAAAAACGGCATACCGGTTTCTATCATTCCGGTCCTTGGCACCAAAGCCGTTACGGTTTTGGTTATGGTTAAAGTCGGTTCAAGATACGAGCCGCCGGAACTTTCCGGCGTTTCGCATTTCATTGAACATATGATGTTCAAAGGAACGGAGAAACTGCCGACACCTTCCGATGTATCGCGCGCTTTGGATGCGATTGGCGCTGATTTCAATGCTTACACGAGCAAGGAATACACCGGCTATTTCGTAAAATGCGACGCGATTCATAAAAAATTCGCCATAGACACTTTGTTTGACATGACATTCAAGTCCAAGTTTCAGGAAGCGGAAATGGACAGGGAACGAGGCGTGATTATTGAAGAAATTCACATGTATGAAGACACGCCGGTTCGGCACATTGAAGACCTTTTGGAAGCCGCGATGTTTGAAGGAAACACTCTTGGCGTTGAAATTGCCGGAACTGCGGAAACAATGCGAGCGATGAAAAGAGAAGAGGTGCTTGCGTTTAGGGAGAGGAATTATACGCCTGCCTTGCTGTCGGTGGCGGTTGCCGGAGCGGTTAATTCCGACTCGTTGGAAATGCTTGAAAACACATTCGGTTCGGTTACAGGTCGCGATGACAGGGTCGCTTTTGAGCCGCTTAAAGAACTCAAAACATATGCCGAAACGCCAATAAAAATGCAGAAGAAGATTACCGAGCAAGTTCATCTCGGTCTTGGATTTCCCGGTTTGTCTTATGCTGACCCGTGGCTTCCCGCAATGAAGATGCTTGTTACGATTTTGGGCGGCAATATGAGCTCGCGGCTTTTTATGAGCGTTCGCGAACAGGGCGGGCTGGCGTACAGAATTCGCGCCGACCATTCCGAATATGAAGATGTTGGAATAACCGCGATACTTGCCGGGTTGGACAAGACGCGTTTGCCGGAAGCGATTGAGCGGATATTCAAAGAAGTGGACTCAATGGTGGAACACGGTCCGACCGACGAAGAAATGCAACGGACGCTCTCGTATATGTCTGGGCAGATGCATCTCGCGCTTGAGGATTCGTCGGCGCATGCGGAATGGTTCGCGAAACGAGCGTTGTTTTATGAAACGATGGAAACGCCTGAGGAAAGATTGGCTGCTTTGTCGCGAGTTACGAAGGATGAAGTGCACGAACTTGCCGGCAGAATCTTTGACAGAAAGAAAATGACGGCGAGTTATATCGGTCCCGAAGACGGCCCATCGGCGTTGCTGACAATGCTTTGATATGGCGATAATAATCGCGAACTGGAAATCATTTCTGACTGTTGATGAATCCGTAAAACTTGCGGAAGAGTTATCGTCGCAAAAAATTCCCAATGCAATCTCGCTGTTTGTGGCTCCGAGCGAAGAAGCGAGAGAATCGGTGCGTGTTGTTTTGGGGCATAATGTTCATCTCGCGGCGCAGGATATGGCGGAGAATGTTGAACTTGTCGTCGTTGGGCATTCAGATATGAGAAAAGCGGGAGACACGGAAGAAACCATCGCTTTAAAAATTCGCGCTTGCGTTTCAAGAAAAATACTTCCGGCGCTTTGCGTTGGCGAAGATGATGTTCAAAAACTCGCCGACGAAACAAGAGATGTGATTTTGCGCCAACTTGCCGCGCTAAAAGGAATTTCATCGGAGGTTTGGGTGGCGTATGAGCCGATATGGGCGATTGGAAGCGATATGACGCCGACGGCGGGCGAAATTGCCGAAACTGTGGCGTTCATAAGAGATGAGTTGCGAAAAATCGGCATTTTGGCGTATAAAGTTCTGTATGGAGGAAGCGTTAACGCAAAAAATATCGCCGATATTATGGAAAACGGCAGAATTGACGGTATTATGGTCGGCAGAGCAGGCACATCGCTTTCGTCGATTTTTGGTCTTATTCAAAACATTCGCTGATTCGTAGATTTCTCCTTATGCTTTTTTGGCTCATTCCTTCAATTATACTTATAGTGTCGTTAGGGGTTGTCGGATATTTGGTATTTTTGCACTATCCTGAAATTACTGCGGTTGACGCGAACACCGACCCGGTGCGAAGACGAAAAGGAATAAAAAACGAACTGTTCGCCAAACGGCTGGAACGGTTGGGAAAGGGACCGGCGGAATCGGTTTTTCGCGCGCTTGGAATTGTCTGGAAAGCCGCCGTGAATATCGGAAAGAATATGTATGTTAAAGCGGTGGCGCTTGAAAGGCATTACAGGCGGTTGGAAAAAGAAAATATTTCAGGCGTGAGCGGCAATTTGGAGGCGAGAATGGAATTGAAGAAGGAGGCGGAAGAGCTGTTGGAAAAAGAGGCGTATGCCGCGGCGGAGCAAAGATTGATTGAATTAATCAGTTTGGACCCGAGGCGGGCGGAAACATACGAATTGCTCGGTAGAGTATATTTGGCTTCAAGACAATACGACCAGGCGAAAGAAACATTTCAGTATGCGCATCAACTTGCGCCCGAAGATGCGAGCGTTACCGTGAGTTTGGGAGAGCTCGCGCTTCGCGAAGGAGATATGAAAAAAGCGGTGAAATATTTTGGAGAAGCGGTGAATTCACGTCCGGGCAACCCGAAGTATTTGGATTTTCTGATTGAAGCGAGCTTGCTATGCGGAGACAAAAGACAGGCGGCAAGAGGCCTGGCGCTTTTGAAGGAAGCGAATCCGGATAACCAAAAAATAAGGGAGTTTGAAGGCAGAATTCGGGAGTTGACTTAAAATTACGCCGCGATACAATGTTTCGGCACATTTATTATTCATTTGATGTTCACAATATGGACGACGACACGCTCGGGACGGCGTTGCCTCCCGATGACGCTTCCGAAGACACTGATAATATGGACGACCTTCCGGAGGATGATACGGACGATTCTGATGATGGTGATGATGATGAAGAGGACGTGTAATTAGGTAAAATGGTAAAATAGACGGCAATAACAGTCGTCTATTTTAGTAAATTAAAAGGTACCAAAAGCGTCCGGCCGGACGCTTTTGGTACATTTGAAATATATCGTTTTTCCATAAAGGGCAGTTTGCCCATCCCGTTGACGCTCACTGGTTATTTGGCTATACTTCTTCAAGTTTCGCTTAATATCTTGATGCCGTTGTAGCTCAGATGGTAGAGCATCTCCATGGTAAGGAGAAGGTCTCGGGTTCAATTCCCGACAACGGCTCCAGAAATATGCCGAAGTAGCTCAGCGGTAGAGCAACAGTTTTGTAAACTGTAGGTCATGGGTTCAAATCCCATCTTCGGCTCCATATAATCTTGGGTCGGTACCGAAGCGGTCAAACGGGGCAGACTGTAAATCTGCTGGCTTATGCCTTCGATGGTTCGAATCCATCCCGGCCCACCACAAATAAACTCTCAACATTGATTGGGAGTTTATTCTAAGAAAGAAGATGGTTATGATGTCTTTTTCACCGCCAATTGTCCGCATGCGGCGGAGATGTCATCTCCCATCGGGCGGCGGCGGGTGGCGATTACGCCGCGCCGTTCAAGTGTTTTTTGAAACTTAATGACGCGTTCGTTCACGCTCTTTTCAAATCCCATGTCGGTAAAATTATACGGGATTAAGTTTACGCGAACATTTCCTATGCCGTTTACATACTTCGCTAGCGCAATGGCGTCGGTGTTATTGTCATTTATTCCACTCAACATTACATATTCAAAAGTAAGATGATGTCTGCGATTTCCGAATTTAGCCAGATATCGCTTTGACCAATCGGCTAATTTCGGCAGAAAATCGTCAAACGAAGTTGGTACAATGGCTTTGCGCGTTTCAGGAATCGCGCTATGAAGCGAAATTGCCATACGAATGTGAGGAAATTCCATGTCGGAGAGCATTTGTTCAAGTCGCGGCAAGAAACCAACGCTTGAAACAGTTATGTTCGTATGTCCCAATTCCGTGTAAGCCAGCCATTTATTCATGGCGTATTTCAGGTTGTCATAATTTGCAAGCGGTTCGCCCATTCCCATCATCACGACATTGCTGATGCGCCCGCCGATTTCAGGATTCTTGAAGAGAAAATATAACCAGAAGCGAAGCTGGTCCGTAATTTCATCTGATGTCAGATTCCTTTTCAAGCCCATTCGTCCCGTTGCGCAAAACGCGCATCCCATGGCGCAACCTACTTGCGACGAAGCGCAAACCGTCCACGAGCCGCGAGCGTTTCTCATAAGCACAGATTCAATTAAAAGACCATCTTCAAGCTTTAGAAGCGCTTTATATGTATCGTTGCTTGCCGATTTCCGCATTGTTTCAAGCGACAGCGACATCCATTGAACGGTGGCGATGAGTTCTCTCATCTCGTATGGCAGAGAAGAAATATTATTCCAGCCATCACATTCGGGCGCAAAAAGCGCCTGGTCAATTTGTCTGAAACGGAACGGCTCAATGCTTGGCGCCAGCTCTCGTATTAATTCAAACCTCGTTCTCATATTATTTAGAAAGCATATTGGGGACTCGTTTATTAGTCAACTGCATTATCGGCACTGTGGATAAGTGGCTTCTAATATCTTCAAATAACCGATATAATTAGTTAAATTATTGCGCATAGTGCGTCTTTATTAGTTACTCACTTTTCACTTCTTATGAATACGAATGTATTCCAAAGCCGGAGCCAGCGCATATTCACGATATATGTTGCGGTTTCTTTGGCTTTCTTGTCTTTCTTGCCGATACTGCCTTCAGTCATTCCAATAGCTCGCGCCGCGGCAGATGTTACGATTTCGTCCGATGGAACCGCGCAGGAAATTGCTGCCGGAACCGCGACAACGAATGTGCGGCTTGCAACTCTGCTTTTACCGGACGCGATTGCAGACACGCTTATTTTGAATGGTTCCGGAACAAATCCGACAGCCGGCTCAAGCGCGTTCACTACTATTCCGGCCGGCATAC
>CAYIOW010000036.1:0-6397 GCA_964365275.1 uncultured Gammaproteobacteria bacterium | reverse complement strand
ATTCTTTTCTGAAGCAAACGATAATGAGGCACAAACCCGCGCGCGGAAAAGGCGTTGCTCACCCCACCATTTTCCGCTTGAAGCAAATCGGCAAGCGCCCGCCGAAGTTTGAACTCGTCATAAAAGGACTGCGCACCGACACGCTTCACCCTTCTTATCTGCGTTTCCTTGAAAACCGCCTGCGTGAACGCTTCGGTTTCACCGGCGCTCCGATTCGCTTTCATTCCATTCCAAGTAAAAAGTTATAAAGCGATGTATTCAGTTTTGTTCACTCAATTCCTGAAATTCCTGCGTATTCCCGGAATTCATACTCCAACTCCTATGTTCCTAATCGTCGGCCTTGGCAATTTTGAACCAAAATACGACGGTACTCGTCATAATGTCGGATTCGCGATTCTTGATACAATGGCGAACAATTTTCGCGCGTCTTCAAAACATGAAGCGGAAGTTGCTAAAACCAAGCTCGCTGACATCCAAACGATATTGGCAAAGCCGACAACTTTCATGAATCTGTCCGGCCGAGCAGTAAAGTCACTCGCGCAATTTCACAAGATTCCCGCATCCAATATCATAATCGTCCACGACGACGCCGACCTTCCGTTTGGAGAAATGCGTATGAAGTTCGGCGGAGGAAGCGCGGGACACAAGGGAGTGAAGTCCATCATAGAAGAGCTTGGAACTGACAGATTTTGGCGTCTCCGTTTCGGAATAGGCCGTTCGGAAAATCTGGAAATGTCGTTGGATTCCTTTGTGCTTGAACCGTTTACCGAAGCAGAACGCTCCGCGCTTGAAACTGCAATACCTGAAGCAGCGCGCAAAATTGAAACACATATCGCGTCTGCATTCGAACAACGGTAAAATTCTTTTCCTTTTCCAGTATGGCGCAAGGATGCGAGGAAAAACCAACACCGGTATCTCTAAGCGGAAAAGTTATTGCGTTCAGATGCGTCGTCCACCCTTACGGGTTGGGACTCTAAGCATCTGAACGCAATAACTTTTCCGCAAGTAAATAACCTATGACACCAAAAGATGCAGCGTGGCTCACAATATCAAACATAAAATGCATCGGGCCCGCGAGATGGAAAAAAGTTTTTGAAATCGCAGGAGGGGATCCAGAGCTGGCGTTAACATTGAATAGGTCGCAACTAGAAACCTGCATGTCATACGCGAGCGCTGATTCTCTGATTAAAGAACGAGAGAGCGTGGACACTTTGCGACTTCTGAAAGATATGGAGGCATCCGGTATTCAATTCGTTCACATACAAGATGCGCGCTACCCAAAACTCCTGAAAGAAATCCACGACCCCCCGCTCGTGCTTTTTTATCGTGGCGTTCTTCCTGCGCCGGATTCGCTGTTGTTAAGTATTGTCGGCACGCGCAAAATAACATACTACGGACGCGAAGTTACGGAGAAGATAATCTCCGCTCTTACGCCGCATAAAATCGGCATTGTTTCCGGTCTCGCCATCGGCGTTGACGCGCTCGCCCATGAACAAGCACTGAATAGCGGCGGATACACCATCGCAATCGTCCCCGGGGGTTTAGACGATGCGCACCTTGTTCCTCCGCGACATGTTTCTCTCGCTCGCAAAATTATTGAAAATGGCGGATGTGTTATTAGCGAATTCCCACCCGGAAGCAAGACATTCAAGACCTCTTACCCTGTCCGCAATCGTTTGATTGCCGGCATTTCAAAAGCAACCATAGTTGTTGAAGCCGCCATCGCTTCCGGTTCGCTCATTACCGCGAGGGCCGCTCTCGCTGAAAACCGCGATGTTTTTGCGGTTCCGGGACCAATAACTTCGCCTGTTTCCGAAGGGCCGAATATGCTCCTAAAAGAGGGCGCAATCCCACTCACAAATATAAACGACATTTTGGAAACCTTGGGTCTTGTGGCTCCGATTTCATCCGCGCAAGACAGAAGCGACCTCACTGAAACCGAGAAAACTCTTTTTGAAATACTTAGTGCAACCCCAACTCTCGCAGACGACATAGCGCGAAGTTTAAACCTTCCCGCCGCAAGTGTTTCATCAACATTAACCTCGTTGGAATTGAAGTCCGCCGTGCGCCATGTCGGCAGTGGCTACTTCGTCCGCGCTTGACAACTCCACCCTCTTTCATACATCATCGTCCCATTCCCATCGTTCAAACAAAAAACACTTCCACACTTTTAACTTTATAATTCTAACTTTTGACTTCTTCCAATGTCCCATCGTCTCATAATCGTTGAGTCCCCAACGAAAGCAAAAACCATCAAGCATATTTTAGGCGCCTCCTTTGAGGTGCTTTCGTCTTTCGGGCATGTGCGCGATTTGCCAAAGTCAAAAATGGGAGTTGACGTTGAACACGGTTTCAAACCGACTTACATTGTTTCGCCGGATAAGAAAGCGAAGGTTGCCGCGCTTAAAGACGCCGCGAAGACAGCGGACGAGATACTTCTCGCAACAGACGATGACCGCGAAGGCGAAGCGATTGCTTGGCATATTGCCGAACTGTTGGACATTAAAGAATCAAAAGCCAAACGAGTTGTTTTCCACGAAATAACCAAGAAGGCGGTTGAAACTGCAATGGAACACCCGCGCGGTTTGGATACAAAACTTGTGGACGCGCAACAGGCGCGAAGAATTCTTGATAGGTTGGTTGGTTATGAGCTTTCGCCTTTTCTGTGGAAGAAAGTCGCGCGAGGACTTTCGGCCGGTCGCGTGCAATCGGTGGCAATGAGATTCGTTGTTGAACGCGAGCGAGAGCGACAGGCATTCAAAGCCGAAGAGTATTGGTCGCTGGATGCCGAGTTTTCAAAAGATTCCGCCAAGTTTCCCGCCATGCTCTCTTTGTATAAAGGAGAGAAGATTGCGAAGATGACAATAACCGGCGAGGCGCGCGCAAAAGAAATAATGGAGACGATGAAGAATGGTTCGTACTCGGTTACCGACATTGAATCAAAAAAAGTTAAACGAAGCCCGAAACCGCCATATACGACTTCCACTCTTCAACAAGATGCGAACACAAAGCTCGGTTTTACCGCGAAGCAAACGATGAAAATCGCGCAGGAGTTATACGAAGGTGTAAAAATTGGAAACGAAGGACATACCGGTTTAATTACCTATATGCGCACCGACTCCTTGAATCTATCTCCGGAGTTTTTGTCGTCCGCGCTGTCTTATGTGAAGACAACATTCGGAGAAAAATTCGCCGAGAAATCTCCGCGCGTATTCAAAACATCTTCAAAGGGCGCGCAAGAAGCGCACGAAGCGATTCGCCCGTCTGAAGCGACACGAACACCTGACTCCATTCGCGCCTACCTTTCACCTCAACAATTCAAACTCTACGACCTAATTTGGCGACGCGCGCTTTCAACCCAAATGACGCCGGCTATTTTAAATCGTCTGAAAGTAACTATCTCTTCCGCAGACGGCGCGTTTTCCGCAAACGGCTCGTCTATCGCGTTTGAAGGATTCCTGAAACTTTATCCGGACAGCGCGAAGGAAGTGATTCTTCCTGAAATGAAAAAAGACGATATTGTAAAACTTGAAGCGCTGACGCCAAATCAACACTTCACCGAACCTCCTCCGCGCTATTCCGATGCAACTCTTGTTAAGGCAATGGAAGAGCATGGCATTGGGCGGCCTTCAACCTATGCGCCTACGATTGCGACGATAACCGACCGCGGATATGTTGAGCGAGACGAAAACAAACGGCTCGCACCAACCGCGATTGCGTTCGCAGTGAATGATTTGCTCGTTGAGCATTTCGCAAATATCGTTGATAAAGAATTCACTGCGGATATGGAACAGAAGTTTGACGATATCGCCGAAGGAAAAGAAAAGTGGCGCGAGGTAATTGAAGGATTTTACACGCCATTTCACGCCAACTTGGAAAAGATGGACAAGGTCGTGGACAAAAAAGAATTGATGGAAGAAAAGACGGACAAGGTCTGCGAAAAATGCGGGAACCCGATGGTTATAAAACTCGGACGCTTCGGAAAGTTTATGGCGTGTTCAAATTATCCGGAGTGCAAAACAACGATACGATTGAATACCGATGGAACCATAGCGGTCGCCGTGGAAGCGAAAATGCTCGGCACCGACCCGAAAAGCGGTTTACCCGTATTGCTTCAGCGCGGACGCTTCGGTCCGTATGTTCAGCTCGGCGAAACATCGGAAGACAAAAAAACGCCAAAACCAAAACGCTCAAGTTTGCTTCGCGGAATGACACCTGACACGCTGACTCTGGAACAGGCGCTTCAACTTCTCTCTCTCCCGCGCGAACTAGGTGAATGGAATGGTGAAATTATAAAAGCGCAAGTCGGTCGCTTCGGTCCGTATGTGTCTGCCGGAAAAGAGAGTCGTAGCATATCTGTTAAAGCGCCGTTCACAGTGTTAACCATTACGCCGGAACAAGCCACCGCGCTTTTGAACACTCCGAAGAAAACAAGAAAGCCAAAGAGTTGACCGTATAAACAAAATAGCATTCGTGAAGATTGCGTTAGAGTCCCAGCCCGCAGGGCGGACGACCGCAATCAAGCGAGTGCTATTTTGTTTATACGGCTTAATAAATATTCAAAAATACGGGCGCCATACATTTTTGTATTTCGCACTACTTATTTTTCTTAACCACATCGGGCAGAACAAGGTCTTCCTCCATTTTTTTCTTTCCGATATTAACAAACGGGAGCTGATTCAACCAACCTATCCCCCAATTCTCAATTCCTTTAATTCCGTTCACCAGCGCTCGCGGAGCAATAATGTCAATCGTGTTCGCAGCCCATCGGCTAACGCCTCTTATCCACCGTTCCGCCCAAACCTTTTTCGGCGCCTGAACATTCCAATGTTTCTTTAGCCACGCCGCATCTTTCGGCAATTCCGCCAGCTTACCTCCTCCGACGGTTTTCTTGTCTACTTCCCCGCCTCCACCTCCTCCACCTCCTCCATAAGATTGTCTTGTTATTTCCGCGGCGCTCGTAAAATCAGGCGCCTCCGCGGCTGTTCTTGCGCGATTCTCAACTACTGCGCCTCCACCGGCACCTTCTCTAGATGCCAATGCGACGCCTCCGGCAGCCGCAAGTCCTCCCGCCAGAACCGCCATTCCAGCCACACCGCCTTCCTCTCTCTTAATCGGCACAATCGGTGTTCCTTCACTATTTACTTCAACTGGCACGCTAACCGTATCAACCGGTCGCCCTACTGTACTATTACGATATCTTGTAAGGGCTTTCCTCAATGCTTCCTCATCCTTAATCGCTACCTTACGAGGTACTGACCTGTCAACAACACCACTATCCTGCATTTCTCCCAATATACCTTTGGCGTGCTCTTCTGATATTTTAAACTTATCCATCATCCCCCTAACACTCGTGTCCTGATTTTCCAAAAGCCATCTAGCAACCTCTGGAAACATAACCATAGGTTCATTATCCACAACCTCCTCTGATGCGTCTAACGCCTTCATTGCCGGCTCGGTCACAATACCTTCTTCCGTTCTTTCCACCACCGGTTCGGTGCGAGGCATAGGCGAAGACATATTGCTCGCATCGTTTCCGGCAACATCTTTATTGTGTTTCTCCATCGCGTCGGCGGAAACTTCCGTAACCGACGGGACGGCTTCTTTTGTGCCTGCCACCATTGATATTTCAGCTTCATTCGGAAACAACAACATCATAGTTAATCGTTCCTGACTATCCGTAAGATTGGATTCATCAAACACTTTTTTCATAAAAACACGGTCTTGAACACATCTTTGAATGAAGTTATCGCCAAGTTTTTGGTTTGGCTGAAGAATGGGCATTGCATGCATCAAACCTGCACATATCTGCGTTTCAGCAGAACTGTGTGAACCGCCTGGATATGTACGGAATTGATTTGTGAAAAAACTTTTTCTCCTACTAACGCTCCGTAATATAGACTCCCGCGCTTCTTTTTCTCTATTTTCAATAGCCATTTCAGCGAGTGCACCATCCACAGCAGGCGCGACCTCTTTGCCACTATCCCGCATGGACGGCTCCATCTTCACCTCTGGCGACCCGCCCAACTTTATAGGTTCTGTGCTGGTCGCATTGCTCGTAACGCTTGGGTCCGTCTGCAACACTTCAATCATTTCTGAACATTTTTGCAATACATTTGATCTTACGGAAGCAAATAATCCGAGATTGCGTTGAGCTTGGTCTGGTACTACTTTGTTAATCAACGCTTTCCTAAAAATATCTCCAAGAAGCTCCGACAGCTTCGGTTCAGAACTATGAATCTTATCCTCCATAAGCGCACCGAGACCTTTTGCAAATACCCCTATACGCCATGCCGGATTCTGTAAAAACTTCTTTATATCCGCCACATAAGGCCCCACGTGGTCTTCAAACCTGTAATATTGATCTTGATAAAGAATATCCCCCTCGTACGGTTAT
>CAYIOW010000035.1:0-6970 GCA_964365275.1 uncultured Gammaproteobacteria bacterium | reverse complement strand
GCCAGCAGGGCGCTACTATTGGTCAGTTTAACCTCGTTGCTTCTTCGGAAGATGCGTCTGTTAGGCGTATGCGTCTGAAGATTGACAATGCGGCTGACCACAGCGGATTTGCTATTTATCAGGGCTCAACTAAGCTTGCTGATGGCGTAAAAGCGACCGGCGACTATGTGGATTTCACGCTTACTACTCCATATACAATTCTTGATGGTAACACCAAGATATTCTATGTGAAGGCGAATGTGGGCGGTCAGAACGGAGACGATGTTCGTGTCTACATAGATAAGTCAACGGACTTGATTGCAGTAGGCGGCGACTTCGGCTTCAATATGGCGGTTACATACACAGATTATGACGGAGATAACGGCTGTACAGCCGCAACGGACGAGTGTTCGTTCTCGGATGTGCAGGGAGGCAAAATAACCTTTGCCTTCAACGGTCCGGCATCTGCGGATGTAGCTCGTAACTCCCAAGATGTTTCGCTTCTTGCTTTCTCGGTAACAGCCGCGCAAGAAGTAACCATCAAGGATTTGGATGTCATTGTATACGGTGACGATGCGGCAGCGCTTGACGGCGATGCTGATGATGACGGCGAAACTGGCAATGACGATGATGATGAAGGTCTTATCAATGGTGACGATGATGCTACTGCGGATTCAGACGACGAAGCTTCAATTAAAGATATGAAGATTCGTAACGCGACCACGAAAGTGACCGTTATGGGTCCTCTTGAATTGGATTCAGCTATTGTCGGCGGTAATGACGCAACACAGACCATTGACTTCTCTGACGATGTAACATTGGCAGCTGGCGCTTCACAGCAATGGGAGTTCGTTACTGACATTGATGATGGCGTTGCCGCGGGAACTGCTTTCATGGCAACGCTTGATGTATCTGGCTTGTCCATTGAAGACAAGAACGGAGACGCATTAACAGCTGGAACGGATATTGTGCCTTCCGGTGACATGCTCGGTAACGACCTCGTTGCGCGTGCAGCGACTTTGGTGATAGCACTTGCAAGCGCTCCGACCGGTTCCACGGCTTCCGTGGACGGTACAAGCAATGTTACGGCGGCGTCCTTCTCTCTCACTGCGGGCACAGCTTCACCAATCACAATTTCGTCTATCAAAGTTTCCGGTTATGCGGATGAAGACGAGACAGGTGACTATACTGCAGGCGGTGAGGCGGGTGCGCAGGTAGAAGACCTCGTGGCTTCCTGTTCAATATACAACAACGCCGGTACGCTACTTGACGGACCGGAGGGTTCGCAGTCTAGTGGCGCCTTCTTCCTCTTTGACAATGTTAACTGGGTTATTCCGGCTGGTGTTGTTGAAAAGTTAACCGTGAAATGTAATTTGGCGAACCCGTCAGACACGACGGATGTCAATTACTTCGCTGTTGATTTGGCGGATCTCTCGGAAGACATTGTTTCAGTTGACAAAGACAGCAACGATGTTGATGCGACTACGGATTATCCGAACGGCGGTGATGTCACGGTAGACCCAACGACATTCATTACTATGAATGCGGTTGGATCATTGGCGGTTACCGCTGATTCCGGTTCTCCGGATGCGGCTATCTTGCTTACAGGTTCCTCAAACAACCTGGTTGCTAAATACCGTGTAACTGCTACCAACGAGAATTTTGACATTACTACGATGTCATTCTCTGAAGAGCAAGCTGAAGACAACCGTACAACCGCAGAATCAGCCGCTTATGCAAACAACATTGCGGCAGTTCGCGTGAGTTATCCGGATGCAACCGGAGCAACACAAACGGCTTCTGCTTCAATGAGCGGCAATGAAGCTAAGTTCAGCGGTCTTACTTTCAATATTCCGGCTAACTCCCCGAAAGTCATTTCAGTTAGCGTGGATGTGCCTGGTTCTGCTCGCGACTCTGGCGGCTCTGCAACATCAAACGAAAAAGTTCGTATGGGCTTCTTCATTGATGCGACTAACGATGATAACTTCCGCGCGGTTGGTAATGGTTCCGGCTCGGTGCTGGACGATGATGATGTGACAGCAGTCGGTGACGACTTGGAAGGCACGGATGGAATCGCGACATATACTATTGCGGAAACCAAGCCGACAGTGAGCTTGGCGTCTGGTAGCCCTTCCGGCTCCAGTGTGCCTGGTCTCTCTGAAGTGCTTCGTTTCACCGTGTCCGCCGCCTCTAACGAAGATGTTATTGTGGATGAAATCATTTTTAAGGTGACTTCTACCGATAACAATGGTACTGGCACGGATGACTGGAATGAGTGCGATACAGATCTTGCGTCTGTCGTGGTTGGCGACTTCTCCATCTATGACTACGCAAACTTGGGCACTGCCTTGGACGCAAATGCGGACTGGACTATGCTTGAAAGCGATGGCTCTGCCTGCGATGGAACTGGCACGAACGATGATTTGGTCTATGCACACTTGCAGTTTGCTGCAGGGACAGGTGCGACGGCTGATATCGTTGTTGCGGCTGGCACCACAAAAACGCTCTCGTTGTACTTTGATTCAACGGGCGCTAGCGCGGCGAATGATGACTCTATCCGCTTTGACATTCCGGCTGACCCGATAATTGCTGTAACAAGCTTCTTGGATTCGGCTGGTGTTGAGGCAAATGAGGTACAGGCAAACGCCACCGCTGTGGATACGGATACTCTCACGACTGATGCGAACACCTTCGCCAGCCACGGAGATATCGTATGTCTTACCACTGGTACTTGCGCCGCTGGTGATGAGAAGGTGATGGTGTCCAATGTTGGTAGCACTAATACGAATCTCTACATCAACCGTGGTTACCTTGGTACAGACTTTGTTGCTACGGCGATTACTATGGATCTAGACAGAATGCCAAGTTCATTTGTTTGGTATGATGATGGTGCAACTACAAGTACGAATACGACAGTTGAAGATGAGGTGTTTGGTGCTTACCTCGTCAAAAACCTGCCGATTACAGGTGGAACTCTGGTGTTCTAACGCCTTCCAAAAGCGTATCGTAGCCGGGTGATGCATCGCCCGCGTAACAGAACACAGACAACACAACAAACCCCCGCCCCTCGGCGGGGGTTTGCGTTTTCCTAATTAACTTACCCCTGTGGATAAAGGGGTCAGACCCCTTTATCCACAGGTTGCACGGTTAGCGCGCATTGACAATAATTTGTTTTTATGACTACTAATTGATGTAAGTAGAAGGATGTAAATCAAAAACAAATTCAAACATGCCAAGGCAACCACGCGTACAATTTCCAGGTGCCATATATCACATAACTAATCGTGGTAATGCTAAGCATAATATCGTTTACGATGATAGCGATAGAGGACTATTTTTGAGAACACTGCGGGCTGTAGTTGGAAAATACGGATGGAGGTGCTATTCGTATTGTCTTATGGATAATCATTATCATCTTGTCGTAGAGACCCCAAATGGTAATATCGCGGACGGGATGCGTTTTTTGAATGGGGTATTTGCACAAAAGATTAATAATAAGTATTCCCGGGTAGGCCACATTTTTCAGGGCAGATATAAATCTTTCTTAGTAAAGCAGGACTCCTACCTCGTTCAACTAATTCGGTATGTCCTTATGAATCCGGTCAGAGCGAACATGGTTAGTAGTCCCGAGGATTATAAGTGGAGTAGTTATGCCGAAATCTGTGGCACAGCGCATATCAAAGTTACCGATCCAACTTATTTAAGACTATCTTTGACTTTTTAACCCGCGTATTTGTTGAGCATAAAGGCCTGTGGATAAAAGGGTCAGACCCCTTTATCCACAGTATTGCCTCCCGCCTCGCTTCCCGATACACTGTTCGCATTATGAATATCCGTACAAAACCTCTGCTACTCGGGCTTGGCGCGCTTATTATTGTAGGTATCATTTGGTCGCTTACCGGTCCAAACGGTTTTCAAGACGACGGTATCACGAAAGGCAAAACATGGTTCGGGCAGGTGAACGAGGAAAATATTGATTTGTCTGAAGAGGTCTTAGCGCAGTGGAATATTCAGCTTCAAACTGCCATCGCATCTTACAAAGCGAAGGAAGATATGGGTGTTTTGAATAATATCGGGTCTTTGTATCTGTCGCTTGGACAATTCGCAAAAGCGCGCGAAGTAATGGAAATTTATCTCACGAAGAACACGATTAACGACGCCGCATATGTTTTGTATGGAGACATTTTGGTTCGTATGGAAGATTGGAAGGGAGCGAATACGGCATATTTAAAAGCGGTGGAGCTCTCTGGAATAAACGAACAGCTCGCCTACAAAATGGAAACACTTTGGCGCGAGCATATGCCGGAGCGCATCTCAAACATTAAAGGATTGTACGAAGCCGCCATTGCGTATGACGGTCAGAAAAAGTTTTATATGGTGCAACTCGGTCGTTGGTATGCCGAACAGGGCGACTTCGCAAACGCTGCGTCTCACCTAAAAGTTGCAGTAACATTGAATCCTGATAACAAGGATTTGAAAAAGGAGATGGAGGAGTACGAGCAAAAGGCGAGAGAGCAGGAACTGAATCAATGAATCATGGAATCAATGAATGGGGGATGAGTGTGAAGACAAATATGGAGGAGAAG
Source organism: uncultured Gammaproteobacteria bacterium (assembly GCA_964365275.1). Taxonomy (GTDB): domain Bacteria; phylum Patescibacteriota; class Patescibacteriia; order UBA9934; family UBA11717; genus CAYIOW01. Next base: position 2,405 of record CAYIOW010000035.1, on the reverse strand, counting down.
ATTAGGACATTTATGGACTTACGCGCGTGGCAACAATGTCATGCGCTAGTTCTTTTAACATATCGCATCACAAAAACTTTTCCTAGGGATGAAATATACGGTTTGACTTCTCAAATGCGGAGAGCGGCAGTTTCAATAACATCAAATATTGCAGAAGGGTTTGGAAGGAAGCATTTTAAGGAAAAACATCAATTTTACTCCCAGGCACACGGCTCACTCCTTGAACTTCAAAGTCAATTAATAGTCGCAAAGGATATTGGGTATCTGCCAGTTAGAAATTTCTCTGATATCATGTTTCAGTCAGAACTCGCATACTCTCAACTTCAGGGTCTTCTGCGTGCGACAAAAGACCGTTGTTAATTCATTGATTCCATGATTCATAGATTCAGAATTTTACTAATGTCGGTCATTGTTTTATCAATGGTTGTTTTAGTACAGACACCAGTATATGCCGCCACCGCCAATGATTTTTTCCGTCTGGAACAATGGTATTTGGACAAAATTCACGCAGACGAAGCGTGGGGACAGACAGTTGGTTCGCGCGACATTATTGTTGCCGTTTTAGATGGCGGAATTGACATAAACCACGAAGATTTGGCGGCGAATATTTATACGAACGCATACGAGCATACCGGAAAAGTCGGAGTTGACGACGACGGGAACGATTTTGTGGATGATATTCACGGCTGGGACTTTTATGACGGCGATTCGTTTGTGTCTCCCGCGTCTGGCAATAATATCGGCACACAACACGGAACTCTTGTCGCCGGGCTGATAGGCGCCGTGGGAAACAACGGACTCGGAATTTCGGGTGTGAATTGGAAGGTCAGCATTTTGCCTATTCGCGTTTTGAATTCCGACGGAGACGGCTCGGTAACTTCGGTCGTACAGGGTATTGATTATGCAATCAAGATGGGGGCGTCGGTAATCAATTTGAGCTTTGTGGGCGACCAGACATCAGCGCTTTTGAATGACGCGATTCGCCGCGCGCATTCTGCCGGAGTTGTGGTCGTCGCCGCTCTCGGAAACACTCCGGGAGGACGCGATGTTGATGTAAGTCCCGTTTATCCGGCATGCACGGCCGGAGTAAACGGCGAGAATGTGGTTATCGGCGTAACATCGTTGGATAAAAACGACGAGCGCGCATATCAGTCAAATTACGGAAAAACATGCGCCGATTTGGCGGCGCCGGGCGTTGGTATTTTTAGCACGCAAGTAACGGGTGTGGCGTCCCAATACGGCGGGGGGTGGAGCGGCACAAGTTTAGCGGCGCCCTTAGTGGCTGGAACTGCTGCGCTTATTCGCAGTATTTTTCCGCGCGCAACGGTTGATGAGGTGCTGTTGTCAATGCAATTCGGCGCCGACCCGGTAGTTGGTCAGAATCCCAAAGGACAAGTCGGTACTCTTGGTTCCGGCAGATTGAATGTTAAGAAGGCGCTTGATATGGCGGCGACTTTGGTGAAAGACAAGACCCCGCTTTCCGGTTCGGCAAGTTCGCCATTTAGAAAAAATAAGGGAGCGAAGCCCGCCGTTTTTTCGGCGAAATTCGGAGAAACGCCGCGCGTCTGGACAATTATGCCGGATTTGCTTGAAGAAAAATCATGGCTTGCGTATTCGGAAAAGTTCAAGGGCGGTGTTAACGCGGCGGTCGGACAGTTTGATTCCGACCCGGAGTTTGAAGTGGTTACCGGTCCCGGCGAAGGAGGTGGACCGCATATTCGCATTTTTTCGTTAAGCGGAGAACTGGAAGGCGAGTTTTACGCTTTTGAGACAACAGACCGCGGCGGTGTTTCGGTTGCCGCCGCTGACACTGATTCGGACGGAATTGATGAAATAATCGCGGTCTCCGGCAAAACCCGCGCCGCTTCGGTCAGAATATTCGGGACAGATGGAACGGTAAAAATAGAGTTCCAACCTGAACGCGATACGCCCGGAGTGTTTGCGGTCGCGGCTGGCGATGTGTTTGGCGACTCAAGGGACGAGATTGTTCTTGCCGGTCCCGGAGATAGTTCGCGAGTTTTCGTGTATAATTGGGAAGGTCGCCCGCGCGCGTCTTTTGAAGCGTTTCCAAATCAAAAGGGCAAGGTCTCCATTACCGTAATAGACGAAGGTGGTATGAAATGGATTGCCGTGAGAGGACCGAAAGGAAGCGTTCGGCTTTTCACATTGACAGGCGTATATATTGGCGAATGGGAAATAAAAGGTCAGGACTCAATTCAGGCGTTTGACCATAACGAAGACGGCGTGCCTTCTGTCGCCGCTCGTCTCGCCGGTGCGATTACCGTATTGAGCACGAAAATCGGAGTACTTGAGGCGTATCACCAACTGATTAACTAGTATGCCCTCCCTTTGCCAAGACATAGCAAACGAATACAACGAACTCATTAAATTAAGAGACGCCTTTC
>CAYIOW010000034.1:0-7265 GCA_964365275.1 uncultured Gammaproteobacteria bacterium | reverse complement strand
CAACATTCTCTCTTCCCAACGCTCCACCATGCCTCACGGCTTTGGCTTCAGCGCGATGGGAATGCTCTCCTACCATCACACTTCTCTAAAGAAGTGAAATCCTCAGCTTCGGTTTATCGCTTAGCCCCGGTTCATTTTCGGCGCGCGGCAACTCGACCGGTGAGCTGTTACGCTATCTTTAAAGGATGGCTGCTTCTAAGCCAACCTCCCGGTTGTTTGAGTCACTGCACCACCTTTTACACTTAGCGATAAATTAGGGACCTTAGCTTGAGATCTGGGCTGTTTCCCTTTTGACACATGGAGCTTCGCCCCCACGGTCTAACTGCCGGGAACACATTTGGGTATTCGGAGTTTGGTTAGGCTCACTACCTTGCGGCGTGAAGCCCATTCAGTGCTCTACCCCCCAAATGCTATTTACCGACGCCAGTCCAAAAACTGTTTCGGAGAGAACCAGCTATTACCGAGTTCGATTGGAATTTCTCCGCTAACCACAAGTCATCCAAATGTTTTGCACAGCATATTGGTTCGGCCCTCCACGGCGTATTACCGCCGCTTCAGCCTGCTCATGGTTAGGTCACCCGGTTTCGGGTCGTGTGGATGCGACAAGCGGGCTATTAACCCTCGCTTTCACTGCGGCTCCGCTCTTTTCGAGCTTAACCAGCCACATCCAGCACACTCGTTGGCTCATTCTTCAATAGGAACGCCATGACCCCGCCAAAGGCGGGGCTCTGACTCCCTGTAAGCATACGGTTTCAGTTCTATTTCAGCCCCCTCTCGGGGTGCTTTTCAGCTTTCCCTCACGGTACTTGTTCACTATCGATCCGTTTGTGTATTTAGCCTTACCGCATAGTCGCGGCAGTTTCCTACAGGATTTCACGTGTCCCGCAGTACTCAGGAATTCAATCCGCGTCAGAGAATATATTTCGCGTACAGGACGATCGCCTTCTTTGGTTCTCCGTTCCAGGAGATTCCGCTATATATTTCTGATACGCGCTCCGCTTTACGAGAACGGAACGACTGAATCCTTCAACGCTTCATCCGCAACGGCTCGTACCTTTCCACGAAGAAACGACATCCCGAAGGACGCCGCTTCAACATGTACACAGATGAAGTTTGGGCTCTTCCCTTTTCGCTCGCCACTACTTAGGGAATATTAGCTACATGCGCAACGGAAACCTCCCGATAGGGGGCTTCTGTTGCGATGTAGCAAGTTGTTTTCTTTTCCACCGGGTACTGAGATGTTTCACTTCCCCGGGTGCCCGACGACTACCTATATATTCAGTAGCCGCCCACACGGCATTCCCCGTGTGAGGTTGCCCCATTCGGAAATCCGCGGATCAAAGGTTGCTTGGGACCTCCCCGCGGCTTATCGCACCCTGCAACGTCCTTCTTCGGCACAAACGGTCTAGCCATCCTCCGTATGCTCTTGATGCTCTCCTGATACATGGAATCTTCCATATAATCAGCTCACACCCTTTCCCTGGTGTGAGATTTTTTCTGCTTCGTGACGATTGAATTGTAAGGTTCGTGCCTGACCCTGATGCTCATTACTGTTTAGGATCAGGGATGAAGGTCCCGAGGGCCCTCGTCCCCGCACCCAAGTTTCAGAAAAAAAGAACGCTCTTATCTAACAGATTGGCGTTCTACGCCGGAGGCGTATCGTCCCTTTACTCCGCCCGTGGCGGAAATGGCCGTCCCGACGGCCATTTATGATTGTTACTCCAACCTCCAACCCCTAATCTCCAATGTGGGCGATATTGTATAAGAAGAGATAAATGATGTCAAGCGACTTAGAATAGCCAAAACCCACAGGAAACGCACAGGTTTTCCACACCCTATAAAACAATGTTGATGTCGCTGAAATCGTTCTGCAAAGAGTCGCCCGGTTCAACATTCCGGTCGTCTATAAGCTCAAGAAGAATCGGAAGTTCAGTTACGGTATTAAAATGCCCGCCAGTTTCTTGAACCTTCAAAACGCCGTTTAACTCATGTTCATATCTTTGAGCGTGGTCAAGCGGAATCACCATATCGTCCTTCGCGTGAATGATAATGAATTCCTGCCCCTTCCACATAACTGTCTCAAAGTCCACCATTGGGTCAAAGAATGTCTGGAACCGTTCGCTTTCAATATTAAAAGGCGGCGCGATTAAAATGATAAGTTTCGGCGTTCCAGCCATGTCCGCCTGTTCCAGATAATGAAGAAGCGCTACGCATCCAATGGAGTGTCCGATAAATATAGTGTCGCCGCCCGGACGATGAATGCTTTTTCTGATTGCTTCAACCCACTCTTGGCAAACAGGCGCTTCGGGACTCGGCAACTCCGGCGCAAAAACCTCATGCCCTCTTATTTTTAGCGTATCTGAAAGCCAAGGCCAGAAATGCTGGCTTACAGATGACTTATAGCCGTGTACAAAGACAATGCGCATGAATAATTGATGACTAATTATGCCTCTCCAACACCTAACACTCCGACAGTACGGAGATTACTAAGTTCGCGCTGTGTATCAGTCAGGTCACGAAATTGTTTTCTAACCTCACCTAATCTAGCTCGTGTACTGGTAATCACCTGATAAAGATGCAAGAGAATGCGTTGTACTTCTTTCAAATCGTAACTCTTTGTATCAAACCCGGTAACGGCAAGTGTTTCTTTCCAGGCGTCTTCAATCTTTAGCATCTCGCCAAGTTGAGCGGAGAGAAGTTCAATAGAGCGAAAAAGTTCCACACGCTCTCGTTCTATGTTAATCATAAGCTCGTGAATAGGCAATGATTCTATCGGCTTTAGAAGTTCTCCTGTTTTCGGTTTCATAAAATGAATATGAATTATTTTGTATTGGTGCCGGGGAGAGGACTCGAACCTCCATGCCTTGCGGCACTAGCTCCTAAGGCTAGCGTGTCTGCCATTTCACCACCCCGGCGAGAACAGAAGCATAACAAAAATGCGCCTTGAGTCAACTTATGCACAGTTTTTCCCGTTGACAAAAATGCACATTTCTGTTGTCATATATGCACGATTCTTTCCCCACGCATTCCCATATCCCCCGAGAATGCAATCGCACTAATCCTTAAACACGGACTATGTCGATATTGTTATTTCGAGGGATGTTTTTGTTCGGCATCGCGCTGTTTGGCTTTGCCGGACACGCGCTTGCCGCAGAAACCGCAACCGAACATTGGCGCGTTGTTGCAAATGAAACAGACACATATCATGTTAATCTGTCGCTTGAATATATCGGACCGCCGTTATCCGAAAATAAATTAACCGCTACAACAACAGATACGCCGGCAGTCGTTGAACAAACCGTGAGTGCCGCAACACAGACAATCAATAATTACACAACGGCATCGCCATCCGAAAATGCCGCCACTACTTCAAGCACACCTGAACCGATAACCGTTACCGCCGCATCAACGGCAGATATGCAAACCGTCGTTCGTGTGCAAAGCGCTCGCGGCGATGTTCTGATAAACGAATTCATAAGCGACCCGGTTTCCGGAGAGCAGGAGTGGATAGAGCTGCGGAATATGACCGCCATCGTCGTCAATTTATCCGATTGGCATATCGTGGACGGTAGCGGAAAGAAAACCGCGCTTGAAGGGACGCTCGCGCCGCTTGGTTATGCAATTGCAATGGCACCATCCGGAGCGTTAAATAATTCGGGCGATTTGATTGAACTATACGATTGGTCGGATGAGAAAATAGACAACATCTCGTACGGAAACTGGGATGACGGCGACATTGCAAACAATGCGCCAGCGGTTTCCGACCCAAAAAGTGTGGGACGCAATCCCGCTTCAAGCGATTCGTTCGTTGAAATGAACCCGACGCCGGGAGCGCAAAATGTTTATTTGCCTCCCGCGGTTGAAATCAATACGACAAGCGTCAACACGAGTGTAACGACTACAAACGCAACGAGTGATGCGAGCGCAACGACTGCGTCTAATACGAATACAAACAATCAAACGACAACTTATGACATCGCTTCGGATACTTCTTCAACAACACCAAGTCAGCCACAGGTGGATACGGCACAAGAACCGCCAGCTCCTGCGGAACCGACCGAACCGGAAACTCCGTTTACTCCTCTCTCCCGCTTCCGCGATGTCTTGAGCGGCACACTCGTTCAAACCGAAGGAGTAGTAACGGTTGCTCCGGGTATTCTGGGAAAACAATTCTTCTATATCGTATCAGGCGGCGCAGGCGTTCAGTCCTATCTTTACAGCGCCGACTTTCCGACACTTGAACGAGGAGCCGTCGTAAGATTAACCGGCGAGAAAACCGAGGCATCCGGCGAAACGCGACTAAAACTTTCAGCAACAAACGATATTGTCGTTGTCGGAAACGAATCCGCGCCAAATCCAAATGACGTTACCGCAGATCAAGTAAACGAGAACTATGAAGGCGAGCTTGTGCGAGTTACCGGCACAGTGTCTTCAAAAATAAGTTCAGGATTTGTGCTAACAGACGAAAGCGGAGAAATATCAGTCGCGATTAAAACAGGTACTGGTATTTCATTGCTCGTAAACACCGGCGATCGGCTGACCTTAACCGGTATTGTCGGGCAAACCACAAGCGGGTATCGCATTATGCCGCGGGACAGCGCGGACATTGTGCTTCGCGCTCCGGACGCGCCAGCAGACACAACAAACACATCGGAAACGACTGTTCCTGCAATCTCCGGAACAATATTTGAAGACCAAGGCCCGCCATCCGGCCTTGCCGGTTGGGCAATAGCCGGCACAACCATTCTCGGCCTCGCCGGTTCCGCCTTCACATACTGGCGCCGAAAATCTTTAACCCTGTCGTAACATTACCGTCGCCTCCTCCCCAGTTAGGGGGAGGTGCCGAGGAACGAGGCGGAGGGGTCGCTTATCTTCGCTTAAATCATACCCCTCCTAACCTCCCCTTCCAGGGGAGGAAAACCAAACTTTCACCCCCCCCAAATACCAACCGTTGTCCGCCTCTGGCGGAATACTAAATACTTTATACCTACCTAATATGGACTCCGCAAAACCAGCAGGCGTGGAGCGTGTACGAGTAGCAATCACGCACAAAGTGCAAACAATGGGTGTTGGCGACGAATCACGCGAAGATGTTGTTGACTACATAATGAACCAAACAAAAGAAGCGTGGCTCCGCGGGCGCAAATTCGGTTGGGAAGGCGCCACGAAACATTGTCGCGAAAAATACGGCATGACTGAACCAATCGCCGTATAATCATCGCTAATTCTGTACAGACGCCCCATGCGGGGCGTCTCGTTATATTGCATTCACGATGTCATCTACACCAATCTCTTTCACTTCGCCTGTCCTTCTATTTTTAAGCTCAACAACGCGCTCGCCAGCCCGACGGCCCACTGTTATTCTCCACGGCGCGCCTAACAAATCCGCATCCTTGAACTTCACACCGGCGCTCTCTTCCCTGTCGTCTAACATTGACGATACGCCGTTCGCACTCAACACCTCCAACAACTCCTCCGCCACTCCTCTTTGCGCAACATCGCTCCACTTCACAGGCACAATATGCACTTTCCACGGCGCGATTTCATCCGGCCACACAATACCGTCCTTATCGTTATTCTGGTCAACAATCGCCTGCACGAGCCGCGATGTGCCGATACCGTAACACCCCATCCATACAGGTTGTTCTTTGTCTTGCTCATCGCGATATACCACATTCATCGGTTCCGAATATGTCTTTTGAAGTTGAAACACATGCCCGATTTCAATCCCGTGAAGCATTTTCAACGCTCCATGTTTGCACTCCGGGCACGCGTCTCCCGCTTTTCTCTCGCCAAGTTCAAGATTCGCTCCATAACCGCACACTTCGCATGCGAACAATGTGTCTTCGCCAACTTCCTCATTCAACGCCATATACTCCACCGAACCCTTTCCGCCGATAGTCCCGGAATCGGCCTGAACCGCGATTCTCCGCGCAATTCCAACTCTGTCAAAAATTTTTTCGTAAATCGTTTTGAATTTTTCAAACGATTCCTTCATACCGTCTTCGTCTCGGTCAAACGAATACGCGTCCGACATATAAAACTCGCGACCGCGAAGAAGCCCCAAACGAGGACGAATCTCGTCACGGAACTTCAACCCAATCTGATGAAGCGCGTACGGAAGGTCGCGCCAGCTTTGTGTGTGCACTGAAGCAACCGCGCACATAACTTCTTCCGCAGTCGGCGCCAAACCATATTCCGCCTCATAGTGATATTCGTTTGTCGTGAACATCGTTTTCGTTTCAATGTACTTTTGCCATCGTCCGGTTTTTTCCCACAGCTCTCGTGGTTGCAATACAGGCATCTGTACATTCAAAACTCCCGCGCGTTCCATCTCGTCGTAAATTATTTCATGTACAGCATGCAGAACTTTGAAGCCGAGCGGCAAGAGCGCCCAAATGCCGGGCGAAATTTGGTGAACCATTCCGGAGCGAACTAAAAGAGCATGAGCGCTTGTAAGCCCCGCCTCGGTTTCTCTTGCTGTCCGCGGAAAGTATCGTGATAGACGCATAAGTGGTACAAGCGTATCGGTTTTCACGGTGTGTGTCCATCGCGTGAGGAAGAACGCGGGTCGTCCAGCAGATCCGACCGCACGAAGGAATAGCTCTCACACATCACCCGCTCGGCACTCCGAGGGGTGTTTTTTTATTTTGACCATTAGCGCAAAACAGATTATTCTTATGTGCGCAGATAAACTCTAATAGGAAGAGGGGCCATCATGACCGAAGAAACATTCCAGGAGTTTCGCGACCGCGTTTTGAAGAAATGGGGCGCAGACACAGTGTTCGGTGAGACACCGACGGGCATAGTCAATCGCATTTGTCACGGACGAGAAGCCACAATGCTCCATGACAGTAGCGGCAACGGTGGCGATGGACTTGATGATCGCGTACAGATCGCCTACGACTTCACTGACCGCTTCGGAGTCCACAGCTCACCTCTGGAGGACTTCCCGCCCAACAGAAAGCGACACAGGGAACCTCCGGACGCAGAATAGCGGACTCTTCAATACCCGCTCGGCACTCCGAGGGGTGTTTTTTAGAAAGCATCAATAGATGAATGTGAATCATCAGTCATTGATTGATATTGTTCCTGCGTTTTGATACATTTTCCCCGTGCGGGATTCGTACAATGGCAGTATGCAAGCTTCCCAAGCTTGAGACGCGAGTTCGATTCTCGTATCCCGCTCCAACACAAAACCTCCAAATAAGAGGTTTTGTGTTGGAGTATATTTATGATTTCGCTCGAACCTATTTTATCAAAAA
>CAYIOW010000033.1:4544-7447 GCA_964365275.1 uncultured Gammaproteobacteria bacterium | reverse complement strand
GCCGCATTGTTTCAGGAAGCGATGACAATACCATTAAGATATGGGACGGGAAGAAAGTGATAGAATGATATCGTCTATATGCCCTCCCTCTGCCAGGTCATTTCAGATGAATACAACGAACTCATTAAATTAAGAGACGCCTTTCTTATTGGGCATAATAAAGGAAAAGAAACGGGAGACATAAAGAAATTGAACAAGTCTAAAAGATAAAACGATGATTACAAAAACAGAATTAGAAAACCGCGCAAGGACCTTGGCCGAAAAAGTCGGCGAGGCCTGGCGCTCTCTTTGACCTGGATAAACGAAAAACTCGTCTGGCCGGATTGGAAACCGAAATGGCGATGGATGGTTTTTGGACAGACCGAGCTCGCGCGGAAAAAATCAGCCGCGAATTCGGCGATTTGAAGAACGCGGTCGGCGCTTGGGAGTCGGCAAAGGGCGATTGTGACACCATTATTGAACTTATCACTGTTGCCGATGGTGACTCATTGGAAGATATTGATGGAATGCTTCGCCGCGCGGAGCAGATATTCGGCGAATTGGAATCGGAACGGTTGTTTTCAGGAGAATACGACGCGCTGTCGGCAATACTGTCAATTCACGCCGGAGCCGGCGGAACGGACGCGCAGGATTGGGCGGAGATTTTATTGCGTATGTATTTAAGATTCGCGGAACAGATGAAGTGGAAAAGCGAAGTATTGTCGGAAACGGTCGGAACCGAGGCGGGATTGAAGTCGGTTACCGTGCGGATTGCCGGAAGCCGCGCGTACGGTTATCTTAAAGCCGAAGCGGGAACACACCGGCTTGTCCGTCTGTCGCCCTTTAACGCGGACGCTCTGCGCCAGACATCATTCGCTCTGGTGGATGTCGTGCCTGAAGTTGAAGACGGCGCCGGCGACACGGTGATTTCTCCGGAAGACATTCGCATAGATACCTTCATGTCCGGAGGAAAAGGCGGGCAGAGCGTAAACACCACATATAGCGCGGTGCGTATAGTGCATATTCCGACCGGAATAACCGTTCAGTGCCAAAACGAACGCTCGCAAGCGCAAAACAAGGAAACGGCGATGAAGGTCTTGCGCGGGCGGCTCATTCAGAGGAAAATGGAAGAGAAGGAAAAAAAGCTGGCGGAGGAAAGAGGCGAGGTCGTTTCGGCGAGCTGGGGCAGTCAGATTCGCTCCTATGTTCTTCATCCGTATAAAATGGTGAAGGACCATCGCACGCAGGCTGAAACGAGCGACACTGACGCCGTTCTCCGCGGTGATATAATGCGGTTTATTCAGGCGGAATTGCGACGGCGTTCAAAGATATAATAAAAGATATGGAATACGACCAGCAGATGAAAGCGCTCGTAACGGGAGGGGCCGGATTTATCGGCTCTCATTTGGTTGACCGGCTAATTGCGGAAGGGCACGAAGTTATAGTCGTTGACGATTTGAGTTGCGGCAGCAAAGAATACTTGAACAAGAGCGCGGAGTTCAATCGCATTTCAATCACCGACAGAAAAGCAATACGGAAAATAATTGAAAAAGAGCGGCCAGCAACGGTTTTTCATTTAGCGGCGCAAAAAGATTTGCGCCGTTCGGTTGACGACCCGGTCTCGGATGCCGAGACGAATATCATCGGAACTTTGAACTTGCTTGAACCGATTGCTGAAATCGGCGGCGTTCGCGTCGTCTTCCCGTCAAGCGCGGCGGTATATCCGATACAGACGGAATTGCCGATTCGTGAGGACTCTCAAATTGCTCCGGAGTCGCCTTACGGCATATCCAAACGCTCCGCCGAGATGTATCTTGCTTATTATTCAAATCTGTATCCCGTTTCTTGCGTGGCTTTGCGTCTTGCAAATGTGTACGGGCCGAGGCAATGCTCCGAGGGTGCTAGCGTGATTTCGCTTTACGCGAGGGCTTTGCTTTCGGGACGGCCGGTTACGATAAACGGTAGCGGCGAACAGACGCGCGATTTCATATTTGTTGATGATGTGGTTGACGCGATGATTCGCATGATGCGGGTTGAATGGTGCGGCGAAATTAACATTTCAACCGGCATTGAAACATCAATCAACGCAGTTTACGGCGAGCTTCAAAAAATAATCGGAGGCGCGCCGGGAGCCGAAAGGGCGAACGCAAAAGACGGCGAGATTTTCAGAAGCGTGCTTGACTCTTCACTTGCCGCGCACACTCTCGGCTGGCGCGCGACGACGACGCTTGAAATCGGTCTTGCGAAAACGGTTGAATGGATGCGAAATAATTTATAAAAAATACATGCCGATTTTTCTAACGACGGAAAATCTGAATGAAGCCGTCAGAGCGCTCAAAGACGGCAAGGTTATAGTGTTTCCGACAGAGACAATGTACGGAATCGGATGCGACCCGGAGAATGTCGCGGCGGCGGCGAGAATTTCGGCTATAAAAAATCGTCCGGCGAGTTTAAATTTCAATATGATTGCGCGCGACAAAAAGATGGCGATGGAATGGGGGACCATGGAGCCGCACGCAGAACAAATTTCCGACAAACATTGGCCGGGTCCGCTTACCATTATTTTACATAACGCGAAAAAAACGCTGGCTTCGGAATGTCTTCGCGGAAATGCCGTCGGAGTGCGGGTTTCAGACCATCCTTTTATGCTCGCGCTTACGGCGGCTTTCGGTAAACCGATTATCGCCACATCGGCGAATGTGCACGGCGGGCCGTCGGCGTATTCAATACCCGAAGTATTGGAGCAATTCAAAAAAAACGGCGTTGAACCGGACATATATTTTGACGGAGGCGAACTTCCTCCTTGCGCTCCGTCAATGGTTGTGGAAATCGTAAACGGTGAATTGGTTGTGCATCGACAAGGGAGTTTTAAATTATAATAATTTAGTCCTTACGCATTTGGCGATATGCTTGTGCCCGCCTTA
>CAYIOW010000033.1:0-4444 GCA_964365275.1 uncultured Gammaproteobacteria bacterium | reverse complement strand
GGCGGACTTGTGCCCGCCTTAGGCGGACTTGTGCCCGCCTTAGGCGGACTTGTGCCCGCCTTAGGCGGACTTGTGCTTCCCTTGAAAACTCGTCATCGTATGGCTCAATACGCTTCCTAGTTTTCTTCAGTCCAGCACGGCGCATCTCATCCAAATGCGTAAGGACTGTAATTTATAAAAAATGAAAAAGAAAATAAATAATAGCGGTGTTATTATCTATCAGGCGAAGAATGGCGCGATTGAATTGCGTGGCGATATTCGTCGTGAGACCGTGTGGGCAACCCAGGCACAAATATCCGATATTTTTTGTATTGAACGCTCGGTTGTAACTAGACATATCAGGAATATTCTTTCAAACGGAGAGGTGATGGAAAAAAGCAATGTGCAAAAAATGCACATTGCTCACTCTGACAAGCCGATTGCTTTATATTCATTAGACATGATTTTAGCTGTAGGGTATAGAGCAAATTCAAATAAGGCAATTGAGTTTCGCAAATGGGCATCCAAAATCTTACGCAAGTATGTAATTGGCGGTTATGCGATTAATCGTGTACGCATATCTAAAAACTACGGACAGTTTCTTGAGGCGGTAGAAAGTATTAAGGCACTTTTACCGGCAGACTCCATTATAGATCACGCGAATGTCTTGGAACTGGTTTCTGCCTTTGCGAATACTTGGGTATCGCTTGAAGCGTATGACGAAGACCGACTTATCGCGGTCGGCGCTACTAAAAAAAATGTGGCGATAACTGCGGGACAACTGTCAGGCGCACTTCTTAAATTCAAACAGGAACTTATAAAGAACGGTGAAGCAAGCGAGCTTTTCGGCATAGAACGACACGAAGGAAGCGTCGCAGGCATAGTTGGAAATATTATGCAGACATTTGGCGGGAAACCGTTGTATAAATCAGTAGAGGAAAAGGCTGCGCACCTTTTGTATTTCATAGTTAAAGACCATCCGCTTGTTGATGGAAACAAGCGGAGCGGCGCTTATGCATTCATATGGTTTCTGAAAAAAGCCGGTATATTATATAAGACACAAATCATGGCGCCTGCGTTGACAGCTCTAACGCTTTTCGTTGCAGAGAGCGATCCGAAAAATAAAGCGCGAATGATACGCATAATATTACAATTGTTAAAAAAATGATCTGTGAAAAACAAAAAGTTTTACGGACAACATTTTTTGAAAGACAAAGCGTATCTTCGGCGAATTGTTGAGGCGGCGAAGATTGAAAAAGACGATACGGTGTTTGAAATCGGACCTGGCGACGGCGCGCTCACGCGACTGCTTGTTGAACGAGCGAAAAGAGTCGTCGCGGTAGAGATAGATAAAGATGCCGTGAACGCATTGAAACAAAATGTCGTATCTGACGCACTGGACATATACTGCGATGACATACAAAACATTTCAGATAAAAGAATGCGGTCGTGGACCCGCGGACCGTTTATTTTGGTTGCGAATATTCCATACAACATCACGGCGGAGATTATAAAAAAATTCATCACGCGAACCGCGCCGGAAAATACAATTCCGTCTCGCGCAGTTCTTCTCGTTCAAAAAGAGGTGGCGGACAGAATTGTTGCCGGCGCGGGAAATATGAATATGCTTGCTTTGGCCGTCCGGCTTTACGGCGAGCCGAAAAAACTTATTGAAGTTCCAGCCGGCGCTTTTTATCCTCCTCCAAAAGTTGACTCCGCCGTATTGTCGTGGAGGCGGTTTGCGACGAGCGAGCTGAAGCAACGAGGCGCGGAAGACCCGGAGCGCGTTCTGTCATTCGCGAATGCCGCGTTTCTCGCGAAGAGAAAACAAATTCAGAATACTTTAGGAGGTAAATTCGGAAAAGAAAGAGTTAAAAACGCGTTGGAGGAACTCAAAAAAAGCGATAAAGCGAGGCCGGAAGAGTTGTCGGTTGACGACTGGCTCGCACTTTTCCACAGGTTGGCGGGATAGCGCGGCAGAAAAAGAGCCCAACGGTCCTTTTTTGTGTTATACTTTTCGCAAGCTATGGCGGATACGGACATTGACAGAAGCAAATGGCGAGCTTTTTCTTTGGAAGAAAAAGTCGGGTTTATTGTTTTATGCGCGGTCGGCGCGTTCGGGCTTCTGTTCAGCATTTATTATTTGATTGACCATTTGAAAGAGCCGTTTCGTTCAACCTATATCGGACAGAAATTTGAAACATTGTCCGAGCAGGAGGTTCGGCAAAGAGAGGAGCAAAAAAAGAAAGACACAGACAAAGACGGTCTGTCCGATTACGACGAAATATATGTGTATCGCACCAGCCAATATTTGGCGGATTCTGATTCGGACGGGCAAGATGACGGAGACGAAGTGAATGGCGGAGGTAATCCGAATTGTCCCTCGGGACAGGAATGCGCGAGGGATGTTGATACCGGCGTAACAAGTCCGCTGACGGCGGGCGGGCTTGCCGGCGGGACAGTCGCGGACAATGGACTGACCGGAGAAATTAAAACGGAAGCCGACATAGAAAGGTATTTGAATGCGTTGACGATTGACCAAATCCGTCAGGCGCTTGTTTCATCGGGTGTAAAAGAAGAAGACATTGCCGCGCTTTCGGATGGACAAGTGCGCGAATTGTATGACAAGGCGCTCAAACAACTGAAGGACAGCGGAGGTTTGCAACAAATAGTAAATGACAAGAATCAATGAGCCGTGCCAAACAATTTTTCAAGACAGGAATAATCGTCTGGGCGGCGGTTGTGCTGATTGTCTCATCTTTGGCGCGGCCGAACGCGGCATTCGCGCAGTTGACAGTAACATCCGATTTGATACGCGACCCGTTCTTGGTAAAAAAGAATGTTGAAGAAGCGGTGAAAAAGCCGCTTGAAGTTGCTCTTATCCAGATTTTAGTCAACCTTATTTCTTTCGTAGCCAACCGTTTGGCATACGACGCCGCGATGGCTATCGCAACCGGAGGAAAAGGGCAGGGACCAAATTTTGAATACAGGTCGGTGGAAGATTATTTTCAGGATTTAGGGAACGATATTCTCGGTGAAAGCATCGGCTCACTTTCGCAAGGTTTGGATACGATTGGCATTAAGTTTGATGTTTGCGCTCCGCCTGACCCGAGGGTGAGATTTAATATACAACTTGGAATTGCGGAAGGAGCCAACACAGCGGCCGCCACACGGGCTCCGCGATGCGATTGGAAACAAATTCAGCAAAACTGGGCGGGTTTCATTGAAAGAGCGAAAGACAACGAAGCCGGAACGCAATATATTCTTCAGCAGGCATCCGCGATGTTTCAGCCGGGGCAGACCGACTTCAGCGCGGCTGTGACTATTGTCGCAAAAACGATGGAAGATGCGAATCTTCAATCTGACCTGAAGACGGATGAAATGCTTAAAAACGAGCGGTTTAAGAGCGTTGAGGGTTTTATATCAGGGAATGTAGAGACGCCTTCTTCGGTTTTACAGGAGCAATTCCAGACCAAATTGAAGGAATCGCAGGGTGCAAAAACCGAAGCGCTTAAAGGCGCATTGTTTGGGAGCGAAGGAGCGCTTCTTCAGATTGGCGTTTCTGCTGGCTCGGTATTTCTCAATACACTTCTCTCCCAGCTTACGAACAAGATTTACACCGGTCTTTTCAATCCTCCGTCAACAGGCGGAGTGTTCAATCCGGAATTCATAAATACCGCCAACCGGGCCGCGGCCAGAGAAACATTCAAAGACCTGTTCACGACTTCAATTGAAACGATTGACAACTACAATGTAGTAAACCAATTCGTAACATGTCCAGGGGAAAACCGCACGATAAACAACTGTGTGATTGATACATCGTTTGCGGCGGCGATAGCGCGTTCGGATGCCGGAAGCCCGATGACAATAAGGGAAGCGATGGACGCCAATTTACTTCATGGCGACTGGCCGCTCATTACATCGCGCGACACTTCAAGAAACCAGGACCCGTTCTGCTCAACTCGCGGATATTGTCACGCGAATCTTGTGAAACTGCGCATAGCGCGAATCATTCCGGTTGGCTGGGAAATGGCGGCTGAAAGTTCTGCGAACAATTCGCAATCGCCGGTTACGCTGAAAGAGGTTGTTGACAATTTTCACAACTGCAATGCAGACAATCCGGAATCGCCAATTGACCAAAATCATCCGTGGTGCCGGCTCATTGACCCGAATTGGGTTCTGAAGTATCCGGAAACGATGTGCAAGGCGCAGGTTCCAAGCCAGACGCTCATTGCGAAAAATACCGATATGCGCGCCGAGGTTTGCGTGGATACGCCGAGTTGTATTCAGGAAGACGAGAATGGAAACTGCACCGGCGGCTTCGGCTATTGCACTCGCGAGCAGAATATCTGGCGTTTTGGAGGGGATACTTGTCCGGTGCAATACGCAAGTTGCTTGTCTTTCACCAGCCGTCTTGGGCAGGCGGCGAATTACCTGACAAATACGGTTGATTTTGCCGACTGCG
>CAYIOW010000032.1:0-7612 GCA_964365275.1 uncultured Gammaproteobacteria bacterium | reverse complement strand
ACAATGCGGCCGTCCGGAAGGACTTGGAGGGTATACACCCGGCCGGTATGACCTTTCAGTGTTTTATGGTCATATCCTCCTCCTTCTTTCTCGGTCCATATCTTAATGGTATTGTCCGAGCTTCCTGAAACAATGCGGCCGTCCGGAAGGACTTGGAGGGTAAGCACCCAGTCGGTATGACCTTTCAGTGTTTCAATGAGTTTGTAGTTATCTTTCTTTTCAACTCTTTTAAGCTCTCTGGGATAATAGTAGGGAGACCATAACTTCTCCATTAGAGAATCCCTTTTCTTTTCAAGTTCTCTTTTGGACTTGTTTAGTTTCCTTAGGTCTCCCGTTTCTTTTCCTTTATTGTGCTCAATAAGAAAAGCGTCTCTTAATTTAATGAGTTCGTTGTATTCGTTTGCTATGTCTTGGCAGAGGGAGGGCATAAAGACAATCTTATTCTATCACTTTCTCCCCGTCCGCCATATCATCCTAGTACTCCATCTCCCCGCCTCCATGTCCCGCCGATTCTTTCTTCGGCTCCGGAATGTCGCATACCGCCGCTTCGGTTGTTAAAATCATAATCGCAATTGACGCCGCGTTTTGAAGAGCCGAGCGAGTAACTTTCGCCGGGTCAATAACGCCAACAACGGTAAGGTCTTCGTACGAACCGGTAGCCGCATTATAGCCGAAACCGCCTTCGCCTTTTTTTACCGCTTCCAACACCACCGAGCCGTCAGCTCCGGCGTTCTCCGCAATTTGACGAATAGGCGCTTCCAGCGACTTCCTCAACATATCAACCCCGTGCAATTCGTCATCGCCCACGGTCATGTCGTCCAACGCTCGCATTGCTCTAACGAGCGCAACACCGCCGCCGGGAACGATTCCTTCTTCAACGGCCGCTTTCGTCGCCGATACGGCATCCTGAATGCGGTCCTTCTTTTCTTTCATCTCAACCTCCGTTGCGGCGCCAACTTTCAATACCGCGACTCCGCCGGCCAATTTGGCGATTCGCTTGTCATACTGTTCGCGTTCGTATTCCGAATCGGTCGCTTCCCGTTGGGTGCGCAACATCGCTACGCGTTCTTCAACTTTTTTCTTGTCTCCTGCGCCGTCAACGATTGTCGTTGTGTCTTTCGTCGCAACAACTTTCGCCGCGCGGCCCAAATCCGAAACCTCGGTTTTTTCAAGCGTAAGTCCAAGCTCCTCGGTAATCATGCGTCCTCCAGTCAGAACGGCAATGTCTTCAAGCATCTGTTTTCTCCTGTCGCCGAAACCTGGCGCCTTAATCGCAAGCGCGGTAAAAGCCCCGCGAAGCCGGTTTACCACCAAGGTTGAAAGCGCGTCTCCGTCAACATCCTCCGCCACAATCACCAACTCCTTCTTTCCGGCCTTCGCCATACTTTCCAAAAGCGGAAGAATATCCTGAATGGAGCTTATCTTTTTATCCGTAATCAAAATGTAGGCGTCAGAAAACACCGCCTCCATTTTTTCCGGACTCGTAATCATATAAGGCGAAACATATCCCTTATCAAACTGCATTCCGGCAACCGCTTCAACTTCAATTCCGAAACTCTGACCCTCTTCAACCGTAATCACGCCATCTTTCCCGACGAGTTTTATCGCCTCTGCGATTTTGTTTCCGATTTCAGCGTCATTCGCCGCGATTGACGCAACTCGTTCTATGTCGTCTCCCGAAACCGGCTTCGCGATTTTTTCTTTTATGAATTTAACGACCGCTTCCGTGCCTTTTTCAATGCCGCGGCGCAAAGATTGCGCGTTCGCTCCGGCGACAACATGTTTCAAACCCTCGCTAACCATTGCTTGCGCCAAAACAGTCGCGGTTGTCGTCCCGTCTCCCGCAACATCGTTCGTCTTAGACGCAACTTGTTTCACCAAAGACGCGCCCATATTTTCAAACTTGTCGGCAAGTTCAATGTCGCGCGCCACCGTAACTCCATCTTTTGTAACAGTCGGAGCGCCAAAAGAGCGGTCAAGAACAACATTGCGACCCTTCGGCCCAAGCGTAACTTTCACCGTGTCCGCAAGCTTGTCAACGCCGGCCTTCAATTTGTGCCGCGCGTCTTCGGAGAAAAGAATTTGTTTTGCCATAGAGGAAAAGAATTGAGGAATTAATGAATTGAGGAATTTGAACCAGAAAAAATACCTATGATTCAAGAATCGCGATTATATCGGAGGACTCTATGACGAGGACTTTTTGTTCGTCAATTTTGAATTCGTCGGGAGCGTATTTTTTGAACAGGACGCGCGCGCCGACTTTGATGTCAATCGGTACGAGTTTACCGTCAACCATTTTTCCTGGACCGACGGCAAGCACTTCTCCCTGTTCCGGTTTTTCTTTTGAAACAGACGGAAGAATAATTCCAGAAGCGGTTTGTTCGCTTTCTTCAATCGGTTTGACCACAATGTGGTCGGCGTATGGTCTTATATTCATATTTTGGATGTTATATGACTTACAGGTTTGGCGATCTGCTTGTGCCCGCCTTAGGCGGACTTGTGCTTCCCTCGGAAAACTCGGCGTCGTATGGCTCAATATGCCTTCGAGTTTTCCTCAGTCCAGCACGGCGCATCTCATCCAAACCTGTAAGTCCTATGTTAATTAGATTAAGAGCGCCAAAAAATGTGTTTTTACGGTGCTCCTTGTGCCAAGAGTTTGCAACACAGTTAGCACTCTTGTCAAGAGTGTGCTAATTCCTTCACAATAAACCAACAAATATCGCCGTAGCATAAAGCCCAAACGGTTGCGTCCATAGCCAATGGTCAAAAAACATCAAAATAAAGAGTGATGCGTATATAAGTCCTATTCGCCTAATGGGTCTTATTGGTCCTATGGTTAGAAACGCCAGCGCAAGCCCGACTAATCCAAACTCCGCAAACAAGAGCGCAAACACATTATGCGTTGGTTGGTAATCGTAGACAGGCATTCCCGGCTTGATTTCCGCGCTTTTGAACACGAAGTTCCCGGCACCGACTCCGACAATCCAGTTGAACGGCTTTTCGGCAACAATGTCGCGCGCCAGAGACCATTCGGATACTCTGTCGTCAACGGATTTTTTCTCCAACCTGCCGCTCATATCGGCCCTAGCCGTCCATAAATTCCCGAACAAAGCAACACCGACAAGAAGTCCTGCGACAATTCCACGAACAACCGTCCGCCCGCGGCGATATTCGTCTGCGCGATGCCTGACGGCAAATATCCATGCGACAGTCGCGACGACAAGCGTCAGCAAAGCGGCGCGAGAAACACTTGCGAAAAGACCGACGGTTAAAATCGTGGCGACCGCGCACAGCGACCGCCTGCGCCACGAGCGTTTCAGAAACGATGAACAAAAAAGCGCGGAAACGATTCCAAGCGCCATCGCGCCGCCAAAAATATTCGGATGCGAGAATGTTCCGTATGCGCGCAAAACTCTGACTCCATTCAATTCCACAACTGCGGTTCCCAAACGCAACGGAAATTGGCCGGCGATGCCAAGCGCCGTTGACGCATCAACATACTGAACCAAAATCTGCCATACACCAATGATTGCAGATGGAACGAGAGCAACGGCGAAAACCGCATAACACTCGCGCCGAAAACGGAGTGTCTCATCTTTTAAGGCGAATATGACAGCAAAAGCGAGAAACAACCGCGCGCCGATTTGAATCGCCAGAAGAGGTTCCGGAGCCCAAAGCGACGATATGACGGAAAGCGCCGGCAACAGAAAGATAAAACGCAGACGATTTTCAAGAAATCTTCTTCGCCTAAACTGTTTTCTTAATCCAAATAGCCACACCGCAGCGATAAATGCCGCCGTTAAATCGCCTAATGATACAAACAGTCGCCCGTATTCGCTCGGCGCTCCGTTAATCATCGTATCGCCGAAAATCCATCTCGTCTGCCACGGGATTGTCAGCAAAAAAATAATTATAAGAAATTTTCTCATACCGGCGTCGCCGTATCGCGCAGTAGTTTCCATTTTTCGCAAATATTCCTTCTCGCGTCGTCGGTGTGAAATTTTAGCGTCTTGTCGTTTACCACAACATCGGTTGACTTGTTCGCCAATTCTTTAATCTTTTTCGGGAACATTTTCTCCTGAATTTTTCTTGCCGATTTTTCCAGCAACGATAATAGACCCGAAGACCTTAGCATTCCGTACAATAATGTGTTCAGACGAAAAATAGTTGAACACAAAAAATATCTTTCTACCGCGCCTATGGCAGAAGGTGAGTTCGGCAGAGCGTTTTTTGCCCAATCGTTACTCTTTGTAAAATCGTTAAACACTCCGTCGTCCGCAAGCGCAACCAACGAACGCGTCCAATAAGCCAAATACGGGTCATCGGGCAGAATCCTCAATTCCGATATGTCAAGCGCTTCATCGGTGATAAAAAAACTCAAACAAATCGGGTCGCGCGTTTTGTCGCCCGGTCTCGCGCGAAATAATCGCAGAGGAAACGCCGCAAAAAGCCGCGCCAACCAAATCGCGCCGGGTCTCGTGATTATAAATAAATCAATGTCGCTGTCCTCCGCAACGACATCCCATGCCAATGTGTTGCACACCGCAATTCCGCGTATACCCGGAATCCACGCAAGGTATTTTGCAAACCGCCCGGCGATTTTATATTTTCTTTCGGCCGCTTCGCGAATCGCAATCCTTATCTCGTTTTCGTCAACGACTTCAAGCGAGATGTTGCCGTCTTCTGCGCGAACGATACGACGGACAATCAATTCTTCAATCGCCTTGCCGATGTCTTCGCGTGAAAAATCAAAAGACGGACGGTAGAGCCATCCCCATACATCTTCTTTTTTCATCGTCTGTCCGACACTCCCGAAATACGCGAGCGTCTTTATTACGGCGCTCTCCGCCTCCGACAACCCGTTCGGCGAAGACCAGTTCATATTCTTCTATCGCTTTTTCATCACGAGCCATTGCTGAATTATTGAAACAAGGTTTGACACGAGCCAATATAAAGCTACGCCGCCCGGAAGCGATGCTCCTGCAACCACGGTAACCACAGGCATCATATATGTCATTGATTTCGTCATCATCGCCGCCATTTCTTCGTCTTTCGCGCCCTCCTGCCCTTCAACCGACTTGGGCGGTTTTGCCACCATCATCATTTTCGTCTGTACATACTGCGCGGCTCCGGCAAGAATCGCCAACGGCCAGCTTATTTTCGCCAAATCAATGCCTGCGACAAACAGCGTGTGCAATGCCGTCGGCGCGGGAACGAATGTGTACAGCGAAGCCAACGCGGACGGGTCCATACTGCGCCGCAAAGCGAGATACAGTGCCAGCAAAATCGGAATCTGAACCAAAATCGGGAAGCACGAAGAAAGCGGATTTACTTTTTCCTGCTTGTACAATTCCATTATCGCCTTTGCCTGCCCCGCTTTGTCGTCTTTGAATTGTCGCTTCACTTCATTAATCTTCGGCTGAATCGCCTGCATCGCTTTCTGCGATTTCATTGACGCGCCGGTAAGTGGCCAGAGTGCGAGTTTGATTAAAATCGTAATCGCAACAATAGCGACTCCCAAGTTCGCCACCGGAGAAAAATCGTAAATCAGGATAAGAGCGTTGAACAATGGCCGCGTTAAAAGTAAGTCAAACATATTTTAGGCGTCTCCGTCCTCCTTATCTGTCCTTTCCATCGTCGCGGTCGGCAATTCTTCGGCTTCCAGCCCTTCCTCCGCTTCCTCTTTTTCGTCATCCGCCTCATCCTCCGGGTCCGCAACAGTATCGTCGCCCTCCGCTTTCTCCTCCACTGCCTTCATCTCTTCTGCAATCTCCGCTTTCTCCTCCTCTTCTTTCGCCTCCGTAACGATTTTTACTTCTTCATCTTTCGCATTTCCCATTTCCTTCTCCGCTTCCCCATTTTTTTGCTTCTCTGTAATCGCTCCTTCACTTGACCCTTTCACCTCGCCGCTTTCCTCCGCCACATTAACCGTCCATCCCGAAAGCCGCGCCGCAAGCCGCACATTCTGCCCGCCCTTTCCTATCGCCAATGACAGCTGGTCGCCTTCAACCTGCACAGTCGCGATTTTTTTGTCGTCGTCCAGTTCAACCGCAAGCACGCGGGACGGCGACAGAGCGTTCATAATATACACGCCCGGGTCCGCGTCCCATTCAACGATGTCAACTTTCTCGCCGTTCATTTCTGCGATTACGGTTTGAATTCGCGCGCCGCGTTGTCCAATGCAGGCGCCGATGGGGTCAATATTTGACTCGTCGGTTGAAACGGCAATCTTTGTGCGCAGGCCCGGCTCGCGAGCTATACCGCGAATTTGAACCGTTCCATCCGCCACTTCTGGAATTTCAACGCGAAAAAGCGCCTCAACAAATTCCGGAACGGCGCGCGACAAATTGATTTCCGGACCCCTTTGCCCCAACGAAACCGTCTTTACAATCGCTTTAATTCTGTCGCCGGGATAATATCGTTCACCCGGAACCTGGTCTTCCGGTTTCATCATAGCCGTGCCGCGACCCAAATCAATGAGCATATTCCTTCCCTCGCGGCGCTGAATCGTTCCCATTACCATTTCACCTTCACGGTCTTTGTATTCGTTATAAATCACCTCTCGTTCCGCCTCGCGAAGTTTCTGCATAATCACTTGTTTCGCCGTCATAGCCGCCATGCGTCCAAATTCTCCCGGCACCGGCAATTCGGTGCGAAGCACATCGCCAACTTTCGCGCTCATTTTCAAGACCTTAGCATCCGAAAGCATTATGTCGGTTTTCGGATTGAAAACCGGCTCCGCGTTCTCATCTACCGGCGCTGTTACCGCCTTGTCCGCGCCTTTTTTCCGTTCCTGCATATCCATCGGGTCGGGCGCGCCGTACGGTCGCGGTTTGTCGGAAAGCCCGAGCTTCACTTCTTCCGGAAGCTCTTGGTCTTTCACAACGGTTTTTACATCCCAAAGCTGGACGCTTCCATCTTCCGGATTGAATTTCGCATCAATGTTTTGCATCCGATTTCCGAAGTCCTTGCGATAAGCCGCTCCGAGCGCCGATTCAATCGCCGACAAAACCGCTTCGTATGAGAGGCCTTTCTCTTCCACGATTTGCCGCATCGCCTGTTCAATGGGTGAAGACATAAGAGAACGAATTGAGGAATTAAACACAGCGGACTCATTCATATAGGACTTTCGGGTTTGAGCGATATGCGCCGTGCTGGACCGAGGAAAACTCGGAGGCGTATTGAGCCATACGATGACAAGTTTTCCGAGGGAAGCGCAAGCAGATCGCCAAACCAGAAAGTCCTATTAAGAAATGAGCTCGGCACAGAGCCGAGTTCAACCATTGGAAGCATGATGCCAGACAGATGAAGAAGTGTCAAATGCCTACAAAGTGCACTATCTCCGGCTCTTCCCCTTCAAGAAGAGAAATCGCGACGACATCGGCGCGCCATGGGCCGGAATAACGGTTCTCGTCCGTCCACGCTTCGGCGCCGCGGGCGATATGCGCTTTCTTTACCGGAGTAACGGATTCCTCCGGATAGCCGGAATTTCTCGTGCGCCGCGTTTTTACTTCAACAAACACGATGCAGTCGCCGTCTTTCATCACCAAATCAATTTCGCAGTTTGCTCCTTCCCATCCCGCGGCAAGCAATTTATATCCCTTCGTTTTCA
>CAYIOW010000031.1:2911-8518 GCA_964365275.1 uncultured Gammaproteobacteria bacterium | reverse complement strand
GTATTGTCCGAGCTTCCTGAAACAATGCGGCCGTCCGGAAGGACTTGGAGGGTATACACCCGGCCGGTATGACCTTCCAGTGTTTCAATGAGTTTATAGTTATCTTTCCTTTCAACTCTTTTAAGCTCTCTGGGATAGTAGTAAGGAGACCATAACTTCTCCATTAGAGAATCTCTTTTCTTTTCAAGTTCTCTTTTGGACTTGTTTAGTTTCTTCAGGTCTCCCGTTTCTTTCCCTTTATTATGCTCAATTAGAAAGGCGTCTCTTAATTTAATGAGTTCGTTATATTCGTTTGCTATGTCTTGGCAGAGGGAGGGCATAATATTATTTTACATCAAATGTGCTTCCCCTACCACCGTAACTTCGTTTTCACCAACAATCGCGCGAATGGCGGTAACCACGGATTCGGTCGGTGAGACCAAAAACGAGGTCTTTATGCGTTTTTGTCGTCCGGCGGATTCAACTGAAAACGCCACAGGAAATTTGCCGGGTCGTTTTTCAAAAATCTCGCGAAGTCCAGAAATTTGACGGTCGGTCGGCGCACTTTTCAATGAAATTAGTATACACGGCTCCGCCGATTCCGCTTCTATCCTCATTGTCTCTTTATGCGTCTCCTCGCCAACCCATTGTCCTGATTCCAACATTGAAACGATACCGCCGATTGTTTTTTCGTCAAAACAAGAGAGCGTGTCAACAAGCACCGACGCAGCTTGATTTTCGCGCAACGAAACTTTCCCCGATACCACAACCATATTGCCGTCAACAAGCACGCTTCTGTATACGGAGTAAACTCTTGGAAACATAACCACTTCCATCGTGTAGGAAACATCCTGCAATGCCACAAAAGCCATCGTTTCGCCTTTCTTCGTAAGTATTGTGTGCACGCCGGAAATGACTCCGGCAACTTTGACGGGCGTTTTATCGGCTAGTGATGGAACTTCCGCGAGTCGTTTCACGAAGGGCGCGAGTGTTTTGGCGAATTGCGAGTACGGGTGTTCGCTGACATAGATTCCCAGAAGTTCTCGTTCCCAAGCAAGCCGTTCGGCGCGTGTTGCCAGAGAAGCGGAACGAAGCGCAAGATTGCCGCCGGGAGCCGAAGCGGTGCCAAATAAACTTTGCTGGTTTCTCTCTTTATCCAATTGAATCTGGCGATGAAACGCCAAAATAATGTCAAGATTGGCAAGAATCCTTCCCCGTTCCTCAAATCTGTCAAAAGCGCCGGTCATCGCAAACGCTTCAAACGATTTTTTGTTAAAGTGTTTTGTTGACATCCGCGAAACGAAGTCGCCAAGATTCAAATACGGGCCGCGTTCCTTGCGTTCACTGACAACAAAAGCCGAGAACTCTTCTCCGACATTTTTTATACCCATCAACCCCCACCGAATTTTATTTTCTTTCCCAACCACGCCAAAGCCCTTGAACGACTCGTTCACATCCGGCGGCAGAACTTCAATGCCAATCCGTTGGCATTCCGAGACCTCAATCGTCATACGGTCAATCAGCCCTGCGTCCGAGTTGAGAACAGCCGCCATAAAAATAGCGGGATAATGCGCTTTCAAATAGGCCGTGCGGTATGAAATCAGGCCATATGAAGCGGAATGGGACTTGTTGAAAGCGTAGTCGGCAAAGCCCTCCCAATCATGCCATACTTTTTCCGCGATTTTTTTTGAAACGCCGTTTTTCAGGCATCCGTCAATAAATTTTGTGTTCATCTTCGCGAGCACATCGCGCTTCTTCTTTCCCATCGCTTTGCGAAGAGTATCCGCTTCGCCACCGGTAAATCCGGCAAGCGCCTGGGACACACGCATAATTTGTTCCTGATATACGGTAACGCCGTAAGTTGATTTCAATATCGGTTCCATACAAGGGTGGTCGTATTCAACTTTTTCTCTGCCGTGTTTGCGGTTGATGTATTGCGGAACCATACCCGCTGAAAGAGGACCTGGACGATACAGGGCGCCCATTGCGGCGATGTCTTCAAACTCACTCGGCTTCAAATCAACCATATATTTTCTCATGCCGTCCGATTCAAATTGAAACACTCCGACCGTTTCACCGCGTCCCAAAAGCTCATAGGTTTTTTTATCGTCCAACGGAACTCGTTCAATATCAATTTTTTCTCCGAAAACCGCTTCAACAATTTCAAGCGCCTGCCCGATGATTGACAGATTGGAAAGTCCGAGAAAATCCATTTTCACAAGTCCGGCGGCTTCAACCGGCCCGAGCGAATATTGCGAAACGAAGTCCAAATCCTCATGCTGTGATTCCTGAATCGGAACATATTCGGTGAGCGGTTTGTCTGAAATCACAATTCCGCAGGCATGTTGCGAAGCGTGACGTGGCGTGCCTTCTATCTTCATCGCCAAATCCAAAACACGGCGCGCGTTTGAGTCCCCTTCGTATATCGCCCGCAAATCCGGTTGTTCTTTGACCGCGATTTTAAGCGGCGTATGTCTTCCCTGTACCGGCGGGGGGACAAATTTGGCGATTTTGTCCGCCTCCTGAAATGTGAGACCCAAAACCCTGGCGGCATCGCGCACCGCGGCGCGAGGCATCATGCTTCCGAATGTTATTATTCCCGCAACATGGTCGCTGCCGTATTTTTTTGAAACATAATCCAAAACCAGCGCGCGTTTATTATCCTGAAAGTCCATATCAATGTCTGGCATTGAAACGCGTTCCGGATTCAAGAATCGTTCAAATAGCAAGCCGTATTTCAACGGGTCCAAATCGGTTATGCCCAAAGAATATGCCACAATGGAGCCCGCCGCCGAACCACGACCGGGACCGACCAGGACTCCCATTTTTTTCGCCTCGTTCACGAAATCCTGAACAATCAGCATATACGAGGCAAAGCCCATTTTAATTATCGTTGACAGCTCATATTCAAACCTCTCGCGAATGTCGTCGGTTATCGCCGCATATCGCTTGCGCAATCCCGCCTCGGCAAGTTCGTGGAGATATTCTGCGTCTGTTTTCCCTCCGGGAACATCAAAAACCGGCAGTTTCGGCGAATCCAAATCCAATTCAACACTACATCTTTCCGCTATCTTCACCGTGTTTGAGATCGCTTCCGGAATATGCTGAAATGCATGAGCTATCGTCTCCGGTTCCGCCAAAGAATAATCGGCGCCTTCGCCGGACATTCTGCGGTATTCTTCAACCGTCATTCCCTTTTGAATACACTGAAGCGCTTCCCACGCCTCATGGTCTTCCGGATGAATATACGAGGCGTTTGATGTCGCAACGAAAGGAAGTTTCAAATCGCCGGCGAGCAAAACGAGAGCGTTGTTTGATTGAATCTCTCCGACATTGTCAGGACGGTGCACGAGTTCAATGAAAAAATTGTCTTCGCCAAAAAGTTTTGAATAATATCCGGCCCTCGTCCGTGCTTTTTCACCGTTTCCCTCGGACAGCAAAGTCGGTATTTCTCCGCCGGCTCCGCCCGAAAGCGCTATCAGCCCTTCGTGGTATTTTTCCAACAGTTCATCGTCTATTCTCGCAGTGTAATAAAATCCCTCCAAAAAACCCAAACTGGAAAGTTTGAGCAAATTTTTATAGCCGGTGATATTTTCCGCAAGCAAAACCATCCGCCACGCCCGCTTGTCAATTCTTGCCCGTTTTTGATGCCTGCCGTCCGGCGCGATATGAACATCAAGTCCTATTATCGGTTTAATTCCCTTCGCCTTCGCCGCTTTATAGAAAGGAATTACGCCGTACATCGCATCCGTATCCGTCAAAGCGAGCGCCATGCCGCCCATTTCTGCGGCGCGCAGAACCAAGCTCTCCGGACTTGGAAGCGCGTTTAAGAGCGAATAATGCGAATGGGCGTGAAGATGAACAAACAGGTTAGGCATGCCCTGATTTTACCACAAAAAAACACGCCACCCACGAGAGCCAGCGTTGGCCGCAGGTAGCGAATATGGAAGCTTGCGTGTTCAGGAGCCCGCGGGGGTGCTGTCCGTGGACGGTTCCGAGGAGGAATCACGCATTGCTGCGAGCAACACCCTGACCTCAAAGAGTTTCGCTGAAACATGCACCGCCTCTGCCGTACGCAGTCGGATGTCTTCCTCAAAAGACGCATTTTGCCGCTCTAACTCCTTTTCCTCGGCAAGCAGTTTAGCCTTGACGGCAGACCCTCCTGACACATGAACCAGGAGATCTTGAACCGTGCTAATGTGCGGGTGCGCGAGAAGAAAGTCCACGAGCAACATGCCTCGCACGGACTCCGACACGAGCTCTGCGATGCTCATGTATAGCATCACACATCTGTCGCAGATGAAAGTAGTAAGCCTAGGGATGAGCTTCACAGATGCACTCTTTTCCTTACCACAAAAACTGCACTCGGGTTTTGAACTCACATTGTCCTCCGCTCCCTCACCGTGGGAGCCGGGCCTTGGTTTGAAAGGCGGGTAAACCCTATCACACCTAAAAAATTAAACAACTGCATTGCGTTCAAATTCTTCAATTCTTCAATTCTTCAATTCCAACCTCCTTTCTTTCCTTTCTCGCCGCAATCGCCGTATGCGCTAAAGACATCAGCGGAACAATAAGCTTTTCGTATACATCAAGCTTCTTACCGAGATTCACGATGGACGCGCGAAGGTCATGGAGCATCGCCTTGCCTTCTTCCAAAACTTGATGCACTCGCCTAGCCGCAAGCGCGATGTGATATATGGCGTAAGACAGACAGGCGGCAAAAATCACAAACGCGAATGTAGCCACAATCCACAGAATATCGTTTAGGGTCATAGGTTTATATGATAGCATAACGACAACAAGGTACAGAATATTTTAATACCACTCTTCACGATTCCGACTCTACACAATCCCGATTATACACACGACCACAAAAAACCTCACAAAAGCGTCCGGCCGGACGCTTTTGTGACATCAGGGAATAGCTCGGAACACTCGCACCTGTCTATGATGCTTCCCGGCCACAATCCATGCGGACATATACTTTGTAACATCTTTTCTGGTTGCCCATACGCTCTGTTGCAATCTTGAAAATCCAACCGACTTAAGAAATAAACGTAGTCGTCTTCTAGTGTTCCGAGCTGATTCCGGAATATCAAACACTACAAGACACAGCTCTCCTTTCGGTAACATATTACTCTCATTGATCATAGCCAACCGTAATGCAATAAGATATCCATCATCTGTGAGAGAAAGAGAGAGCCGATTCCCATCTTTTTCCAACATAATCTGTCTTTTTCTCTTAAGATATTGCATCTGCCTACCATAGTCCCTATATAAATCCCAGTAAGTATTTTGAGCAATTCTTCCCTCAATACTTGTGTCGCTAGCAAAGAATCCATACTTTAAACGAGACGCCTCCGCAGTCGCCGTTTTCATTATCTCTACGAGAATGCTACCGACTATCGTTTTCGGAGGTTCCGTCATCTTTTTTGCATACGTATGAGCACGCCTTCTCTCTAACTTTGAAAGCGAGTTGATTTCCCCTTTCATACAAAAACAAAACCGTTATGAGTAAACGATTTTGCCGGTAGGGATGGGCAAAATTACTTCTTATACATTGTACCAAATATGTCCGGGCGGACACATTTGACACTTATTGTCAATACTCAATATGTGGATAACTCC
>CAYIOW010000031.1:0-2811 GCA_964365275.1 uncultured Gammaproteobacteria bacterium | reverse complement strand
GTCCGGGCGGACACATTTGACACTTATTGTCAATACTCAATATGTGGATAACTCCTAATGTATAAACTTTCGTGTGCAAAACAGTGTAGATTATTTCCGGCTAATCTCTAATCGTCGCACCAAAGGAGGATTGAAGTTTGTCTACGATTTGTTTGAAGACAATGTCGGCTTCATTTGAAGTAAGCGTACGGTCTTTTGACGAAAGAGAGATATGAATAGCAAGAGATTTCTTGCCAGAGCCGATATTGTCTCCGCGATATATGTCAAAAAGTGCAATACTGTGTACTAGAGGAGACGCGCTCATTATTGATTGCTCCATATTAGCATAAATAGTCCTCTCGTCAACCACAACGGCTATATCTCGAAGAATCGGAGGGAATTCCGGCGACTCTTTATAGCTCGGAAGAAACGATATAGAAGGTAGAAGAGCCGTAAGGTCAAGTTCTAAAAACGCCGGAGTACGCTTCAAACCAAACGCTTGAACAACTTTTGGGTGCACCTCACCTAGAACGCCGACCACAGCATCGTTTGTAATAATACAAACACCTCGTCCCGGATGCATCCACGGCGGAAGATTCTCTCGTTTCAGCGTAAGCGACACATGAACGGCGCGGAACAAGAGCTCCAAAGCGCCTTTCGCCATTCTGAAAAGCTCTTCGCCGCCTTTATCGTTTGTGATAGAGATTAGAGCTACCGGAATCTCACTCGGCAATTCATCGTTCTTTGGCGCATAGACACGAGATACTTCAAATAACTTCACGACATCTCCGCGCTCTTCGTTGTCAGCAATCGCGCGAAGCATACTCGGCACCAAAGACGGACGCATTATTTTCTGTTCTTCGGATAGCGGATTCTGAACAGCGAGCGTCGGCGTTCGTTCCAAGAGCGCGCGAGACAAATCCGCCGAGCTTATGAATGAGTTTGAAAATACCTCGGTCCACCCATGCCCCGAATACAAATTCAATATTGCTCGCTCAATGCCAATATAACCGTCACGCTCACGACGAGGGATTTCTCCGCTTGGAAGTACGGTCGGCAAATTCTGATAGCCATAAAACCGCCCAACCTCTTCGGCGAAATCAATGTCAGCTTCAATATCGTGTTCGCGCCAAAACGGAACTTTGACATCGTATCCGTCCGCCGTTTTTTCTAAAACAAACCCCAAACCGCTCATTATTGCCACCTGCTTGTCTTCCGCGACTTCAACGCCCAGCAAGTCATTTACTCGTTTCGGGTTGAATTTAAATTGTTTCTCGCCGGTTTTCTCCCCAATCACATCGCGAACCGGCGATATGACGCGACCGTTTGCGATTTCTTTCAGTAATTCCACCGCTCGCGATAATCCGTACGGAGGTAATGACGACGAAAGCTCTTTTTCAAACAAACCCTGCGAATCGGAATAAAGCGAAAGAGCGCGGCCGGTCTTTCGTACGGATAATCCATCAAAAGTTGCCGCTTCCAAAACAATCGTCTTTGTCTCATTTGTAACGCCGGAATCCTTACCGCCCATTACCCCGGCAATAGCGACGGCGCGTTCCGCATCCGCAATAACAAGCATATCGTTTGAAAGCGAAAACACCGCTCCGTCCAGCGCCGTAAACGATTCACTGTTTTTTGCGCGCCGGACAATGATTTCTTTTCCTGATAATTTCTCGTAATCAAATGTATGCAACGGCTGTCCGAGTTCCAGACGGACATAATTCGTAACATCAACCACATTATTTATCGGCTTTGCTCCGGATGCGATTAGTCGTTCCTGAATCCACCACGGCGAAGGACCCACGACAACTTCCATAACAACTCCCATATATCGTGAACACAAATTTGGCTCATCTATCTTCACCGTGAACACCTTTTCTTCTTTCTCATTTGGCAACACTGGCGGTCTTATCATCGGGTCGGCAATCTTCCCAAGTCCAACAACAGCCGCCTCGCGCGCTTGTCCTAAAACCGACATTGCGTCCGGTCGATTCGTCGTAACCTCTATATCAAAAACAACATCGTCTTGAATACCGAGCACCTCGGCAAGCAATATTCCGACTTTTGGCTTCTGAATAACAGACGACAAATCCCAAATGTTTCTCTCTCCAATATCAATCTTTTCAAATCCTATTTCCTCCGCCGCGCAAATCATTCCAAAACTATTAACACCTCGCACTTTTGATTCTTTTATTTCAGCAACTTCCTCGCTATGCCATTTGACTTTAGCGCCTGGAAGCGCAACAGGAACCCATTGTCCGGTTTTAAGGTTTTCTCCTCCACAGACGATTTGCCGTTCAACGCCATCACCCACATCAACCTTCGCGATACGCAATCTGTCTGCGTCAGGATGCGCCGTAACTTCCTTTACGAAACCAACAACAACCTTGTCTAAAAACTCATCGCGCCGATGAATTCTCTCCACACTATTCCCGGCAAGCGACATCTCCTTCGCAAAAACCTCTGCCGACACATCGGTTCTCAAAAATGACTTAATCCAATTATAGGAAACAAGAAGGTTCATATTATTTTTCTTTCTCCTCATCCCACCTCTCGCGAGAGGTGGGACCGTCCCATATCTTAATGGTATTGTCCGAGCTTCCTGAAACAATGCGGCCGTCCGGAAGGACTTGGAGGGTATTCACCCAGTTGGTATGACCTTCCAGTGTTTCATGGTTATATCCTCCTCCTTCTTTCTCGGTCCATATCTTAATGGTTCTGTCATTGCTTCCTGAAACAATGCGGCCGTCCGGAAGGACTTGGAGGGTACGCACCGAGCCGGTATGACCTTCAAGTGTTTCATGGTCATATCCTCCTCCTTCTTTCTCGGTC
>CAYIOW010000030.1:0-10108 GCA_964365275.1 uncultured Gammaproteobacteria bacterium | reverse complement strand
CCTCGTACGGTTGTATACTCATCACATTCACGATATCACTCGCCAACACCTCCGCTTCACTGATTATTTTTTTAAACTTTTCTTCTTTCTCTCTCCGCTCTTTCGCTTCCGACGATTCTTTAACCGTCTCAGCGATATTAGTATGTATGCTAGCTTTAGTTTCAGCGATAGTATTTGGCTTCTTCCTGTCATTATTAACTTCACCGCCAGCCGACTCTGGCGACTGTATGCCAGAAAGGATTGACTCCAAGCCGTTAAAATCCATCAAAACCTTTTCTTTATGGTCCTTGTCTATCACCCCTATCTCCTGTAATTTGCGCAAAACGGCGGTCGCTTCCGTTTGGGATAAATAATGTTCTTTTTTAACCGAATCAAAATCCGTTTTGCCCGTCTGAACCACACGCTTCGCGATTTCTTTAAACTTCCAAAGCGGAATTCCCTCTACGATGTACTGGTTTTCTATTTGGTCTAGCTCTTCTTTTTTTGCAATCTCACCCGGTTTAACCGCTTCTTGTTCCCCCACCGATTTCACACTGCTTTTCTGTCCTTCATTTTCTTTTACCTCCTCACCAAAAAGTGTTTCCTCGTTCGATCGAATTTGTGTCATATTCAACCCCGTCGCCTCAAACACCTTCCTCATAAACTCACGATTCCTCATTGAAGCATCCGCGACCTCATTCATCTTTGCCCTGTCCATATTCATTCCACGCAAAACGGCCATAATACCCGCGCGTATTGAAACTTCAGCTGACCGCCCACCGGCAGAGAACAAACCAGCCACTTTTTGTGGTTCTTTTTTTATGCGATTCAACAACTCATTTTCCACTTCCCCATGCTTCTCTTTCTCAACTTCTTCCTCTTGACTCTGTTCTGGCATATCCATCGCCTCCCGAATGCTTGCATTTTCCTCTTTTGTAAGAAGTGGCTCGTTTTCTTCAGGAGAGGGGTTCGCGCTCTCCGTGTTTCCAAACGATTCCACATACATCCATTCTTTCTCCCTATCGTCGTATTCCAACATCGTCCGCCGCTCCAATTCTTTCAATAATCCACCAAGGTCTTTTTCAGTCAACCCAAGTTCTTTTGAAATCGGAAGCGCTCGCGCTGTTTTCAGATTCAAAACATCACGGCTCGCCGCTTCCAGCAGGGCTTCAAAAATGCGCGGTTTATGAATTTCCAACGATTCGGTTCCGTGTCTGGTCATATTTATTGATATCAGGACTCACAAAACACAGTATACTCGCTTTTTAGCCAATTCTGCTAGAATACTCTGGATGCCTGAAAATGATATATCAGAAAAACTTTGGAGCTGGGAAGACCTTGAAAACACGGTCCGCGCGCACTATAAGGACCCGGATTTGGCTTTATTGCGCCGTGCTTATGATTTTGCGGCAGAAGCGCACGGGGACATAAAACGCTATTCCGGAACGCCCTACATCGTGCACCCGATCGCAACCGCGGTTCGTTTGGCGGAAATGGAACTTCCGATGTCCATTGTTATCGCCGGACTTCTCCACGATGTGCCGGAGGACACGGAACGCACGATAGAAAAAGTGCGCGACGAATTCGGAAACGATGTGGCGGATATGGTCGCAGGAGTTACTAAATTGAGCAAGATTAAATATCGCGGCATTGAACGATACGCCGAAAATTTGCGCAAAATGTTCTTGGCGATGGCGGCTGATGTGCGCGTAGTGTTCATCAAATTCGCGGACCGTCTTCACAATCTGGAGACGCTCGCCGCGCGGCCGGAACAAAAACGCATCCGCACCGCGCTTGAGGTTATTGAAATTTACTCGCCGATTGCGTCGCGTTTGGGAATGGGAGAGATGAAAGGACAACTTGAAGACGCCGCCTTTAAGTTCGCGTACCCTGATGATTATCAAAAAGCGCTCGCGATTTATAACAATCAAATTCAAGCGCGCGAAGATGATTTAAAAATCACCATTCGCGAAGCGGCGGAGATTGTTAAAGCGCTTGGCATTCAGCTGATTTCCGTTTCGGGACGAAGAAAATTTCTGTACAGCTTCTGGCAAAAACTTCAGAGATACCATGGCGATGTCAGCAAAATTTACGACATCATAGCCGTACGAATCGTTGTGCGGACAGTGGCCGATTGTTACGCCGCGCTTGGACAGATTCATGCGCATTGGACACCGCTTCGCGGACGCATAAAGGACTACATCTCGCAACCAAAACCGAACGGATACCAATCACTGCATACAACAGTTTTTGACGAACACTGCGGAATCGTTGAATTCCAAATTCGCACGAAAGAAATGCACGAGCTGGCCGAATTCGGTATTGCCGCGCATTGGCATTACAAAGAGGGGGATTCAAACCGACCGGTGAGTGTCATGCCGTGGATGAAAGATTTGGTTGAAATTCACAAAGAAATTTCTACCGGAAGCGATTTCATGAAAAAATTGGACGAGGTGAAACTGGATATGTTCCGCGACAGAATTTTCGTGTTTACGCCGGAGGGGGATGTTATGGACTTGCCGGAGGGCTCAACCGCCATTGATTTCGCATACGCGATTCATACCGAAGTTGGAGATAAATGCGTGTCAGCCAATGTAAACGATCAAGCGGTGTCATTGGATACTCCGCTGAAATCGGGAGACATGTGTCAGATAATCACCGACAAAAAAAGAAAGGGGCCAAATCCCGAATGGCTTACATTTGTCCGTACCAGCCATGCCAAAGAAAAAATAAAGCAGGCAACCAAAAGCGTGCTCAAACGGTGGATTGACGCCGTTACGAGAAAGTAGAAAGAGCTGAATCAGTGAATCATGGATTCCCCATTCCCTGATTCAGATACTTCTCCCTATTCCCTATTCGCCACATGCCCGAGTATGTCCAGAATTGCGAAAAATTCGTCCTGACTGAAATAAGAAAGAACAATGCGACCGCTTCCGTCCGCCGCCTGTTCAATCCGCACCTTCGTATGAAAAAGCGACTCAAGCGAGCGTTCATGCGACGCAAGGTTTGGGTCAAGCGCGATCGTCTGCGATTTCAAGCGCGTTTTCTTTTTTGAGAGATTTTCCGCTTGTCTTACGGTCATATCGCCTGACAGCATCTGCAAAAACAACTGTTGACGAAGCGCAGGGTCGGTTTGCGCAAGAAGCGCTCTGGCGTGGGAACGGCTTATTTCACCCTCAGAAAGAGCTTTCAGCATCTCCTCATTCAATTCAAGCAAGCGCACCGTGTTTGCCACCGCGCTTCTGCTCTTGCCGACGCGCTTTGCGACTTCTTCTTGCGTGAGCCCAAACGATTCCAAAAGCGCCTTGTACGCTCTCGCTTCTTCAACCGGATTCAAGTCCTGCCTTTGAATATTTTCAATCAGCGCCAGTTCCAACTTCTCCTGTTCGGAAGCAGTGCGCACAACCGCCGGCACCGTTTGCAAACCCAAACTTTTCGCGGCGCGCAATCGTCTCTCGCCGGCGATGAGCTGGAAACCGGTCGCGGTTTGCGTTACAACAAGCGGCTGGATGATTCCGAATTGCTTGATGCTCGCGATTAAATCCTCCAATTCGCTCGGACTAAAATGTTCCCTCGGCTGCCGAGGATTCGTTTCAATCGCGTCAGGAGATATTTCCAACACCCTTCCCGACACCGTTTCAGGAGTCGCAGAAGTTGAAAGCACTTTTTCCGTTACTATTCCTTTGTTTGGAATGAGCGAGCTTAGCCCTTTTCCGAGTCCCGATGGTTTCATATTGTTGTTTTATTTTCGTTGTGGCGAAGTAAGAATTCGTTCGCTAGTCGCGCATAAGCGTGCGCCGCCTTGCTTTCCGGGTCATATCCCAGAATAGTTTTTCCGAAACTCGGCGCTTCCGCAAGTCGCACCGACCGCGGAATGACAGAGCGAAAAATCTTATTCGGAAAATAACGGTAAAGTTCGGCCATAACATCTTTTGAGAGTTTCGTGCGTCCGTCAAACATCGTAATCACCGCGCCGAACACTTGGAGCTCCGGTTTCAGATTTTCTCGCACAAGTTCCACTGTCTGCATAAGCTGTTCCAGTCCTTCAAGCGCGTAATATTCGGCTTGAATCGGAATGAGAACTTTATCGGCCGCAACGAGCCCGTTAAGAGTCAGCAGTCCAAGGGACGGCGGGCAGTCAATAAGGATGAAATCGTAACTCGCCGAAAGTTCCGAGAGAACTTTTGAAAGCTGAAACTCCCTCTGCGACGCGTTCACGAGTTCTATGCTCGCGCCTGCCAAGTTCGGCGTTGAAGGCAGAAGTTCAAGAAACTCATGGCCGGTCTTTAAAAGCGCTTCGGCGGCTGTCTTGTTGCCTATCAGCACCTCATAAAGACCGTGTGAAAGTCCGCGATGGTCATGACCAAGACCGGATGTTGCGTTCGCTTGCGGGTCCAAGTCAACAATCAAGACCCGTTTGCCGGACGACGCCAAATAGGCCCCCAGATTTAAGGTCGTGGTGGTCTTCCCCACTCCTCCCTTCTGGTTCACAATCGCGAACACTACAGCCATAGTAAGCATTATATCAGGTTTGAACACACTGGGTGTGGAAAACCCTTCCTGTGGATAAAGGGGTCTGACCCCTTTATCCACAGGTTTGACGAGTTTAGCGAAAATCCATACACTCCCATTTGTGCCGCGGTGGCGGAACGGTAGACGCACAGGACTCAAAATCCTGCGGGCGCAAGCCCATGAGGGTTCGATCCCCTCCCGCGGCACCAATAAAAAATCATCCCGAAGGGTGGTTTTTTATTGGTGTAGAACAAGCCAACCGCTTGGCTTGTTCGGGGGATCGAACGGCGGAGCGATGCGGCTCCCCAGAGCCGCCGCGAGCCGGTGTTCAGACCTTGGCGAGTGTCTGACGAGCCAAGAGTCGCGGACGACCCCCTCCCGCGGCACCAAAGAAAAAACCCGAGATGCCTCGGATTTTTTCTTTGGTTGCGGGGGGCGGATTTGAACCGCCGACCTCCAGGTTATGGGCCTGGCGAGCTGCCGGGCTGCTCTACCCCGCGCTCATTGTCCGATTATAATCAGACGATGGGCGCGATGCAGATTTATGATATTCAGCGATGTGGCTCGTCCTCGCCTCTCACTCGGCCAGTCGCCTCGCGAGGGCTGGACACCGGCTCGCGGGCGCACATCACGCAGGTGATGTGCTGGTAGCGGGGGCGGGGCTCGAACCCGCGACCTCGGCCTTATGAAGGCCACGCTCTAACCAGCTGAGCTACCCCGCCTCTTGGAACGCAACGAGAGTATCACGCAACATTGCCGCGGTCAATCCCACTGTTCTTGAAATCATCGCGATTTCTCAATTCCCACTTATGCCTTGAATCCTCCCCAAATACCATATACCATATACTAAATATTTTTCCCCTATGACCCTAACGACACACGCCGCAATTGGCGCATGGATTGGAACAGTTACGGGAAACCCGGGTCTCGCCTTCCTTATCGGTCTAACATCTCATTTTCTCGTTGACATCATCCCACACGGCGACCGCACGCTTTACGACGGCCACAGAAAAGGGACGGCGGAAAGAAGAGCGCGAATTTATGTAACTATGGACGCTATCGTCGCGATTATCGTAGTCGCACTGATGTTCTCAATATCGCATCGTTCGCTGAATCCAATGATAGCGGCCGGAATAATCGGCGCCGTTATTCCGGACTTGTTGGTCGGAATATACGAAGCGTGGCGCACACCGTTTCTCAAACCGTTCCATCGCTTTCATTTTTTCTTCCATAATATCGTTTCAAACCGAACCGGCGACATCGCTTTGTCACACGCGCTTGTCGCTCAAGCGGTATTGATTGTTTTCATCCAAAAATATTTCTGACGGTTTCTGTAACGCCAAGCGTGATAACAACCATTGCGAAAGTTGCGATGACGGCGCCGATCGAAAGAGCGAAAATTGATTCGCTTTTTTTCATTCGCAATATCCACGCCGCGACCGCCCCGGTCCATACTCCCGTTCCGGGAAGCGGAATCCCGACAAAAACAGCCAAACCCAGAACTCCGAGAGCGCGGTATTTATGATTGAACGCCTTCTCCGCACGCCTTGACCACCAATTCATAAAGCTGGCAATTCTTGGAAATGAAACAAGCGACGACTCAACTATATTCAAAATAAGAGGCAAAAAAATCGCAGCGCCGACATTCCCAACCAGCGAAAGAATAACGGATTTCCAGATTGACATCTTGAAAACCGCAATGGCAAGAGGAACTGACGCGCGAACTTCCAACACCGGCGTAATCGCCGTAACAATGACGGATATTTCGTCGGCAAACTGCATATTTATCGCCAAGAATAGTTTCTGTATGTCCAAGACGCCAGCGCTTTTGCGTCATTGAATCTGGCTTCGGGGTTTGCCGCGCCGAGAACCACGACATCAATCGGCCTGTCGTCTTTTCTGACTCGCATCACGAGAGAATATTTGCCGTCAAGAGAACCGGTTTTTCCGCCTAGTATTTTATACGGCGCGGAGTTCAAAAAACTTCCGAGCAATATGTCGGTTGACGAGAACGAATAACCGTTTCCGACCTTTGAGCGTAATAATATTTCCGGCTGTGCCATCCGCTCCGCTATTGCCGGCACATCAAGCGCCGCTGACAATAATAACGGAAGGTCGTCAGCCGCAGACACGTTACCGTCCGACAAGCCGACCGGGTCTTGAAAATGCGTCCTTGTCATTCCAAGTTCAGACGCTTTCTTGTTCATCGCGTCAACAAATTCATTCTCCAAAAATCCGGACGAACGGACAAGCGCGAGCGTTTCGTTATTTCCGGAAGCGACAAGCATTACACCAAGAACATCTCGTTTTGAAACGATGTCGCCGAAGCGCAGAAACCATTTGCCGCCCTCGCGAACATCGGAGCGCAGAACCGACACCGTGTCGTCCGGATTCCAGTTTGACAATTCAATCAGAACTAAAGCCGTCATCAGCTTAGTTATGCTGGCTATCGGCAATGCCGTGTCTTGTCCTGCCTGAAATAGGGTTATGCCATCTACCGCATCGCGAACCAAAACGCTCTTCGCGTCGGTTTTAACGCCGAGATTCTCGGGATTAAGCCGCTTCGGTCCTCTTTCTTCGGATACCGGAAATGACGCACTCTGCCGTATGACTTCGGACAGCGCTTCGCGTCCGGAAATCGCGCTTGAAGGCATCAATAACGACGCCTGCGGAGCGAGCGTGAGCGCAAGCAAAATATTGGCAACCGATGAGATGTTCATGTTTTCGCGTTCAAAACCGCTTTTAATGTTTCATGCGCGTTCAGTCCTTCGTAATCCGGCAATTCTTTCACCGACGACACGCCTAAATATTGCAAAAACGGAATAGTGATTGAATATCTCGCTTCACCACCCACCGAACCGGTTTCTTCAATCAATCCGCGCAAAAGCAAATTGCGTAAAATAAGCGAACAATTTACTCCGCGAATTTGCTCAATTTCAGGTTTCGTAACCGGCCCTTTATACGCAATCACCGCAAGCGCTTCCAAAGACGGCTTCGTGAGTTCGCCGGACAAGTCCTTTTTCAGAACCGTTTGCACGGTTTCGGCGACATCCGGATCGGTGGAAAGGGATATTTCGGTTTCAGTTTCAAGTATTGTCACGCCAATGTCGGAGGTCGCGATTCGTTCCCGCATTTCGTTCAACGCCGAGCGATATGCCTCGTCCGACAACTCTAACGAGCGCTTAAGCATCGCGTGCGAAAGCGGCTTGC
This sequence comes from uncultured Gammaproteobacteria bacterium, assembly GCA_964365275.1. Lineage (GTDB taxonomy): Bacteria > Patescibacteriota > Patescibacteriia > UBA9934 > UBA11717 > CAYIOW01. The sequence continues at coordinate 2,407 of CAYIOW010000030.1, read as the reverse complement.
CGGAGGCAAAAAGCAACGCGGAAATATTTGTTATCGCTGACATGTTGATATTATTCATACGCTCTCAATTTCAATATCGTGAAATGTGTCAATTTGCTTCACACGAATCCTCTGCTGTCTAAGAAGTTCCAATAGCGCCAAGAAGTTTATCACAATTTCGGATTTTGAGCCGCGTTTTGCCAGCGATGAAAATAACATTTTGGATTCGCGCTCCATTCGCGAAATCAGTTCCGAAATTTTTTCCTCAACCGAAACTGTCTTCGCCATCAGCGCTTCCGGCAGAGAAATATACGGCGCGGCGCGACTTATGACATCCAGCAGAGCGTCCTTCACATCCGCAGGAGACAATTCCGGAGGAGAAAAAGAAACGATGTCTTCCGTTCGTTTCGGAAGCTGATAAGATTCATGATGTTCGGCAAGGCGGTCGGCGATACGAACGGCCGCCTCGGCGAACCTTTGATATATTTTTAACTGGTCGGCAAGCGACAGTCCGGAATCTTCATCGTCAGGCAGATTCGGCAAAAGCGAGCGCGATTTCAAATACAAAAGTTTTGCCGCCACCACCAAAAAATCCGCAAGTTCCATCGGAGATACGCGCTCCACTTCCTCCAAATGCGCCAAAAACTTTTCGGTGATTTTTGACAGCCCAACTTCCGAGATATCCATCTTCTCGCTTTCTATCAACTCCAACAAAACCGCAAGCGGTCCTTCAAACTGTTCTGATTGTACTGTATAGGGCACGGGAGAAATATTTTGTATGAGGCAAATAATACATTAGACCTGTTGCTAGTCTTTTCGTATCTGAATATGCACATCTCGCAACGCTTTGTCCGGCAAAACGGACGGCGCGTCCATCATCAGGTCGCGAGCATGACCGTCTTTCGGAAATGCAATTACCTCGCGTATGTTTGGCTCATTTTGAAGTATTGCCATTATGCGGTCCATGCCAAGCGCTAAACCGCCGTGCGGAGGCGCGCCGAAAGAAAACGCGCGCAGTATATGCCCGAATTGCGCTTCAATTTCCTCCCCCGTGAAACCCATAATCTCAAACACCTTATAGAGCGCGTCCGGACGATGATTACGAATGCTTCCGCCCCCAATTTCAAATCCGTTTAACACAACATCGTATTGCGAAGTAAGAATCCCGCCGACATTTTCTTTATTCATCAGCGCTTCACGATATTCCGGAAGAGCGGCGGAAAAAGGATTATGAGTGAATGTCCAATCACCCTCCTCGGTTTTCTCGAAAAAGGGAAAATCCACAACCCAACAAAATGCCAAGAGGTTTGGGTCGTTTTTGTCGTCTCTTATATCCGGCCTGTCCGTTGCATATTTTTCCATCGCTTCACGATAAGTAATATGTGGGAATGGCGTCTCTTGAAACCGCTTCTCCGGATACAACACAGATACGGTTTCAACGAGCAATCGTTCAATCACATCCATCACATCCTCGCGCTCAACGAAACTCATTTCCATATCCATTTGCGTGAACTCCGGCTGGCGGTCTCCGCGCTGGTCTTCGTCCCTGAAACATTTCGCAAATTGGAAATAGCGTTCCACGCCGGACACCATTAAAAGTTGTTTGAATTGTTGCGGGCTCTGCGGAAGCACATACATCTTGCCTTCGTGAACTCGCGACGGCACCAAAAACTCTCGCGCGCCCTCCGGCGTTCCCTTCGTCAGAATCGGCGTTTCAATTTCCGTAAACATTTCTTTTGAAAGAAACTGACGCATAAATTGAAACACCTCACTGCGTCTTCGTATATTTTTTTGCATTCGCTCCGTCCGCAAATCCAAATAACGATAAGCGAGTCGCGAGTCCTCCGTAACGCCACGCGTATCTTTATCAACTTCAAAAGGAGTCGTCTCGGAGGAATTGAGGATAACAACCGACTTGGCGAGCATTTCAACAGTGCCGGTCTCCATGTTTGGGTTTACCTGTTTATTACCCCTTGCCTGCACGATACCCTCTATTTCTACAACAAATTCGCTCCTAAGACCCTCTAAAAACGCTTTAGATGCCTCGTCTAGCTCGGAAGGTACTAGAACAACCTGAACAATGCCCGAACGGTCGCGCAAATCCACAAATGCCACCTTCCCCATATTTCTTCTGGCATTCACCCAACCTTTCAAAACCACCCTTTCTCCAATTTTCTGAACTGTCTCCAACGCCAGCGTTCTATGTATCATATATGCGAACATTCTATCATAACTTAAAATCAAACCTTACTATCCACAAAGGGGGATTTCATCGTATCAGTTTATTGAAAGAACGATTATGAATTCAAATTCTCTCCCCATCCCGCCTCTCGTGAGAGGCGGGACCGTCCCATATCTTAATTGTATTGTCCCAGCTTCCTGAAACAATGCGGCCGTCCGGAAGGACTTGGAGGGTACGCACCCAGTC
>CAYIOW010000029.1:0-10863 GCA_964365275.1 uncultured Gammaproteobacteria bacterium | reverse complement strand
GTGGCCCGGCCCGCCGACCTGCCCGCGACAGGTCGGCCTTGTCGACGGTAACGACCAACCCCGGGGTTCCCCCCGAGGCAAGCAGCCCGGTTATTGGGGGGTTGGTTGGGGCCCCCGCCCCCCCACCCCGGGGGGTTTTTTTCGGGGGGGCGCCGGGGCGCCCCCCCCGGGCGCCCCCACAACTTCCCCTTTCTATGTTGCGAAATATGCTTCACAATATGGAAAGGTGAATTTGGACGGGCTGGTCAGGACGGGCATTCCGCTCGTTCGTCCGTTCATCAGGAGGCACCGATGAAAATCCTCTTCGGCCCCCCAGAGTTCACTGGGGGAACAAGAGAGGAGCACGAGAGGGAGAACCTCGCGCGCTCCGCCGAGCGGCTTGCCGGCCGTTCGGAGTGGACCTCGGAGGAGACGGCCATCGCGACCGTCGTCCTCTTCCTCGTCGCCCTCGGCTGGGCGACCAACCTCTTCACGGCGTGGCCCGCGTGGCTAACGCCGTAGGAAGGAAGTTTCTTGGGATATTATCTGATGGTGTTGGGGGTGAGTGAACTAGTTCTACTCGCCTTCCTCCTCGTTTTTCACGCCGTCCAGTTGGTGCGCTCAATCGGGCGCCCACGACGGCAGGACAACGAGACATCCGGGCGCGTCCACGGAAGTGTGGAAAGCGAACGGTACCGGAAGGCGAACCGGATTGACGAGGTCTAGTTCGCCATATCTGCTAAAGCGCGATTCTGAAAGGAGAAATGAATCGCGCCCTACCAATGAGCACGATATTGCAGACATCGTGTGCATCGGTAGGGTTTTACACCCGGGACTGAACGACCGACCCCGTCAGTGGCGGGGGCTAATGTTGAAACCGCCCATACCGAAAGGTGGCGGGAACAACCACAGTGTTCTACCGTCCTATTCCCCATCGCCCGGCTACGCCGGACACACATCTTGATAAAGGATGTAGGGGGAGGAGATCTTGGAAAAGCTCGTGCGCCATTAAGCGTACGAACTTGCCGCTCCTCGCGAGTGTTATTGACTGTACTTGACCAAACGAGCAAGTCCAACATTCGCGAGGAGGAAAGTCTCTCCCAACTCAACGCCACGCAATCTCTGCGTGGCCGTTGTGTTTTTATATGACTTACGCGTTTGGCAATCTGCTTGCGCTTCCCTCGGAAAAACTGTCGTCGTATGGCTCAATACGCCTCCGGTTTTTCCTTAGTCCAGCACTGCGCACCTTGCTCAAACTCGTAAGTCATTTTTAAGAATTATTGATTCATTACTTCAGCCCTTGGAAAAGCAAAATCGCGAGGGGCGGACTTCCACGCAAGTTCAAACACCGCAATTAGCGTTCTCGCAAGCGAAGCGTTTTTCAAAATAATTCCAATCGGCATATGGTCGTATGTGAATCCGAACACCTCATTTCCTTTCACGCTGATGTGTCCGGTTAACGGTATATCGGCTGACGGCATATAACGAACATGCCAGCCATATCGCTCGTGAACCAAACACATAGCATCCACAGGCGGCTTCTCCGCCACCACAATAATTTTTCCGTGTGAATGACTGCGAACAAGCGCTTCGCGGTGCGCATCAAATTCTTTCTCTTCAAAAAACTTTTTAAACGCATCGTGCGGAACAATCTCAAAAAACATTCCCGGTGTTTCTTCAAACCGCCGCGCAATCTCCCGAATGCCCTCTTTGCCTTCAAATACGGATGCGTGCGGACGCCATTCATGTTTTCTCTCTAACGCCAAAAATTCGGGAAGAGCGTTTTCAAGCGCTCGCATTTTATACAGAAGTTCTTCCGCGCGTGTTTTTACCAAATTGACCATCTGGTCAGGCGGCGATGCTGAATAAATCCGTTTTCCATCCCGTTCAATCGCACTCATAAGTCCGGTGTCCATTAACGCTTCAATCACCGGATATGCCGTCGTTCTTGCGATTCCCGCCAAATCCGCCAGCTCCTGAATTGCCGACGGCCCCATACTTAAACTTGCGAGATATACTTTCGCTTCTCGTTCGGACAACCCTGCAAGTTGAAGCTGGTCTACGAGGTGTTGCATTGGAAGAAAGTGAATCAATGAATCATGGAATCAAGGAATTTGCGATGCGTCGCGAATTCGTGGATTCATTGATTCCTTGATTCAGAGCAAATATCTATGTAGTAAAAATACTTCGCTTGTATGCTTCCAGATTTTCAAGCGCGATTCCCGTACCGCGGACTACGCATAACTGCGAATCCTCGGCGACAAAAGTTGGAACGCCGGTTGCCTCCGCGATAAGAGTGTTCAAGTTCCGCAATTGACTACTGCCTCCGGACATTACGATTCCCTTGTCCATAACATCCGCCGATAATTCCGGCGGGGTTTTTTGCAACACTTCTTTCACTGTATCTATTATACCTTGAAGTTCTCCGCGAATTGCCTCGGTAATGTCGTCGCTCGTAACTTTCACGATTTTAGGCATTCCTCCTATAAGGTCGCGTCCCTTCACTTCCATTTCAAGTTTTTCTTCCATAAACATAGCAGAGCCGATTTGAATTTTCATATTCTCCGCGGTGCGCTCTCCAATTGCTAAATTATAAACACGGCGAATATAGTCCTGAATTGCCGCGTCCAGACGCACCCCGCCGATTCTGACGCTTGCAGACGCAACAATGCCTCCAAGCGAAATAACCGCCATTTCGGAAGTTCCGCCGCCAACATCTATAATCATATGTCCCGACGGACTTCCTATCGGAATGTTCGCCCCAATCGCCGCCACAATCGGCTCCTTGATAATGTACGCCGCCTTTGCTCCCGCGCTCATAGTCGCATCTATCACTGCGCGTCTTTCGGTTGAAGTGATTCCGCCGGGCACGGCAACCATAACCTCCGGCCGTATGAAACGCAACCCGCCCACCGCTTTATTGATAAAGTAACGAAGCATCGCCGCCGTGGTTTTATAGTCGGCGATAACACCGTCTTTAAGCGGGCGCCTCGCGACAATCGTATCTGGCGTTCGCCCAAGCATATCTTTCGCCTCTTTTCCGACCGCCAACACCTTTCCGTCCACCGTTGACACCGCAACAACGGACGGTTCGTTAATAATAATTCCGCGCTTCGGAACATAAACTAAAACCGTGGTCGTCCCTAAATCTATTCCAATTTTTTTATCAAAAAACGGCATAATCTTACTAGCCGAATCTTACCCCGTCCGCAACAAGAACACAACGAGTCAAAAGTTCACTTCAAACCTCTGTTTTGGAACGGCGATGCCGGAAGATGTGTAGATGTCGTCAAACCAATACTCTGACGCTTCGGGAGGCGAAGCGGACGAGATTTTTTTGTTGAAATCAAGATGAACGGAAAGAGGCACTCGGCCAACTCCCGGCTGTCGTTGGACATCCAAAATATACTTGCCGGAATCAACCTGCTCTTTTATATTTTTCGGCAATTTGTAAGTGAAAGACAAATGTCCGGTTCCTCCCGGCTCAATGCTTGTGAACGCACCGAATACGGCGGCTCCAAGTTCTTCGCCGACATCCACCGTTCCGCGCGCGCCGGTCGGATTTTTCAGGCGGTCGTCTTTCAAATTTCCTTCCGCGCGAATAAACTCGCTCCCCTTCGGAGCATAGACCCTAGTATAAGTCCGATATCTCGTTGTCTTGTAATCAAAAGTCCCAAGATGGTCGTAATCAATCCGGGCCGTCGCAACCAAATCACCGTCAATTGACCGCTCTATTGAATATGAATACGACCTTTTCATTGCGGCATCCGTTTTCAGCGCGGCGAGATTGGCGTCAACCGGCATAAAGAAATCATGGTCTTCCGGCGCGCGCACGGCTCCCGTCCATTGTCTCGTCGCAAATAATTTTTGAAGTTCCGGCCGCGCGCTCCACAACATTATGTCATTTTCAGACAGCGACTCCGAAAAAGCGTCCAATAATTTTCCCGCCGTTTCAATTTTCGCGTTCTTCGCTCTGCCTAAAAGTTCATGTGAAATATCCTGAACTATGTCTTTTCGGTCATTCTGCGGAATATTTTTTGCCGCATACGCCCGTTCAACTTCGTATTCCAGTTTGTCAACAAGATTCTCCGGAGTGAAAACAATGCCATTCGCCGTAACCGAACCCAAAACCGACATCAGTCGTTTTACAAATTCCGGCGTAATCAGCACGACTCCGTCAAAAGACAATTTCGGCGCAACGACATTGCCGTCAAGCATCGTCTGCGCGCGATACATTTCAAGGGCGCGACTAACCGAAGTCGGAACATCTGGCGACCAATTCGCATCCCGCAGAAACCAGTCGTCAGCGCCAAGATATCTCACCATGGCAGACGGCGGCGCGGTATGAAGCTTACCTATTGCCGGAGCATCAACTTTGTAAATATCATCCGTCATTACCGAAACCAGGTCTCCGTCTTTAACCGTGAGAATACCGTATGTTCCCCAAAATCCTCCCGTGGGACGAAGTTCGGTTGAGTTTTGAAGAAAGAGAAGATAATGCTTCACTCCGTCCAATCCGGCTATTTCGGGAAGCGCGGTTATTATCGGCACGGCAAATTTCAAACCCCTGTCTACCGCCGTCAGAGAGTCCAACCACTTTTCGCGCACAATCCTTAAACCGACGAACAGTTTGTCGGGATTCATCGCTTCCAATGTTTCACGACTTTCTGAAATACGAACCGAGACGGTCTCAATATCCGGAGCGCGCAAACTCAAAGCGCGAAAAACCGCACGGCGCGCTTCCGGAGGCATTGACGCGATTGATAACGCGGCGTCTCCGTTTTTTAAAACACCAACGGCGCGCGCATCGGTTTCAATGTCAATTCCTATTTCAACCATTTTTCTGAAAACATCAAGCACTTCTCCGGCATCTTCAAGCATCGTCTGCGCCGCTGTAACCTGTTTTCCGATTAACGGCAGTGGCTTCAAAAAATTTAACAAACGCGCCTGACCGTTGATGTCGCGTAAAGCAAACGATGAATCGGCGAGCGCTTCGCCGGCTTTCGCCAAATCCTGCGATACGAGAGCGTCCGCCGCCGATTTAACATTTTCTTTCAACTCCAAAGCCGAGACCGCAAGGCGCGCGACAAAAACCGACACGACAATCACTAATACGACAAGCGCGATAACAACCGACGAAAGCCATCTGGTTTTTTTTCGCGGCGCGCCTTCCGACAGGAAAGATTCCATGTGCGACATATCGGCGTTAATTCTATCATGAAAAGCCGGCTCTGCCCCGCGCGGCAGACGCCGAAAGCGCAAGCTGCGTCAGAAACGACCACGGTTGTTTTTCATTTCTCCGAGAAGAGAACACTCCCGACATTTTATAAGCCGCGGCGGAGTCGTCGCGAATCGTTTTCCAGCCGGCTCGGTTCAAACGAATGGCAAAATCAATTTCCTCCGCGCCTTCATATTTTTCACGAAAATAACGGTCGGCTTTTTTGATGTCGGCGAGAGCGGCAATGCGCAAAAGAAGAGCGCCTCTGCGGAGAGCGGCGACAGCAACCCGTTCCGCCGAACCGTCATCTCGCTCGCCCATTCCGGTTTCACGGACAAAAACATTTCGCAAAGGCACGCCTCGTCCGTCCAATCTGTCGGACATTACTCTTTCATGCAATCGCTCTTCATCCGCATTCTCATCATACATCCGCAGTATTTTTGGACCGATGAGCGCGGCTTCTTTGTCCTCGTCCATCGCCTTCACCATCTTTTCCAAACAATCGTCCGATAAAATCACTCCCGACTCAATCAGCAAAACGGCTTTGTCGTCCCGCGCCCAATCAAGCAGTTTGTTATGCGCCTCTGCGAAAGACCACTTCCTCGCGGCGCGCAGAACCGCCGCGGACGGCGCTCTCTCCTTAATCTTCGCGCCGACGGAACCGGACTCCGACATATCAACAACGCGCAATTCAAATGGAACCGTCTGCGACAGCAAGCCGTCAATCGTTGCTTCAAGATTCACGGACAATTGGGAAGCGATTGTGTGGACTTGCAACACAAAAATGAAATAATAGGTTGAGGAATTAATTCTTTTTCTCTCGCCTTTTCTCCGTTACATTAAACCCAAGATATTTGCCGAACGCGAGTCGCGTTTGCGCGTCAATCGCCGGAATCGCGCCGAGAATAATGAAGGTTACGGGAAGAAGAACCCATTGCAAAACCATTGTCGCGAAGCGCCACGGATGAGCATGGTCAGGACGGTGAGGAAGCAGAGTGAAGGACACCGCTCCGAACACAAACACTCCCACCGCCGCAACTCGCATCATCCACTGAAGTGTGAACGGCGCGTTATACACCAATACATCCGGGTTTTGTCCGGCGACATAAATCGGTAACCAGCCGAGAATAAAAATTAGAACCGGAGCCGTCGCCCATGTGAACATCCCTTCTATGTGATTGAAAATCACCCTGAAACGCGTCTTAAACGCTATCGCTTTATCTCGCCAGATTTCAACAACGATGTAAGGGAAGTGTTCAACGCCCCATGCCCACCTTCTCTGCTGTTTGTAGAGCGCGACCAAACTTTTCAAATATCCGGCGCTTGCAACGGCGTCCATACTTACCGGAAGATAGAGCGGTTCAACTCGGTAATCGCCTTGGTATCTTTTCAATGCCTGCAAGAATATGCGCGAGTCCTCCGACACGATGTCTTTTTGCCAAAAACCGACATCAACAAGCATCTGAAAAGGCATTGAATGCGACGAAAAAGTCCACAGTCGTTCCGGCCGCGCGAGTTCGCCCATCAGCCAGAATGTGGTGCCGAACGCCATCACGCGAACCGGCGCCGGCGATTCCCACATATTATTGTTGAAAAGCACTACCGGCTGATAGCTCGCGCGCGTCTGATTTTTTGCTGTCGCGTAAACGAAGGCGAGATGAGCGAAATAATCTTTGTGCGCCAAAGTATCAACATCAAAAGCGGAGACGATTATCCTTGAATACGGCAGACCTATTTCGTCAACATACTTCTTCACTTCGCGCCCCATAAAATTCATATTGGAGCCCTTGCCCGGAATCTCATCGGGCAGATTAGCCGAATGAACGGTAATGAAAAAACGAGCGAATGATTCACCGTATTTCGCCTTCATCTCATCGGCGATTTTCAAGAACGCCTCTTTGTCGCGCTCTTCTCCTCCGAGCAAAATCATCATCCGCGATTTTGGATACGAGGACGCGAGCAAACTTTTTAAGGTTGCTTCAATAACCTCCTTCGGCTCCTTGTATGTCGGCAGAAAGACGAGATGCCAGTACTGTTCAAAATCATCAACTTCAAGCTTCAATTTTTGAAGCCAATCAATTTTCCGCGCTTCACGGAACGAATGCCATGAAATAAGCACGAAGACCACGAAATACAGCACCCTGAACATCCAATATGAATCAAAAATAATTATGAAGCCGATGGCAAAAATCGGCGCAAAAAAAGAAAGCGCGACAGCAAGAGCAAACGCCCCCCAAATAAGGAGGGCGGGAATTGTTTCAAGGCCTCGATATGAACCGTAAGTCATATTATGAGAGTAGCAAAACCAATGGGTTTTGTGAATACTTGACCCATTGTGCATCTGCTTACCGTCGTCTGCGAACACGAAGCGAACTTCGTCGGCGATAATGGCGCAAAAAACAAAAAAACGCTCGTGAAGATTGCGTTAGAGTCCCAGCCCCATTGGGGCGGACAACCGCAATCAAGCGAGCGTTTTTTTGTTTGCGCGCTTCAATTAGTTGTTTGAAATATCTTTGCGAAGTTTGGATAGGAAACGCTTCGCGTCTTCCTGTCCTCCAAGACCAAAAGCGAGACCGCCGGCTAGGGCAAGCATCGCAACGATGCCTGTCGTAATCGTCTGAAGAAGAATCGTCGCGATTCCGAGTTGTTGTAGCGCGGCAATCAACGCGAAAACGAATATCGCCCACTTTGAAATTCCGGCAAGCAAATCCTCGCCTCCAAGACCTGAAGCCGAGACCGCCGTTCTGACAACGCGGTTAACGAACGAGCCGAGCACGATACCGACAAGCAATATTACAATCGCGATAATCGCGTTCGGAATATAGTCAACTACATCGTTTAAGAAGAGCGTTATCTGGCTCCATCCGAGAATATCGGCGGCCGCAATCAGAAACACGACGATTACAAACCACTTCACCAGCCAACCGATAAGCGCGCTCAATTTGAAACTCACGCCCATCTTCTTAAAAAATGAGGTTACCTGCAAGGTATCCATCAAATCGTCAATCTTGACTGCTGAAATAATTTTCTCCACGACAAGACACAAAGCCCACGCAATCACCAATCCTATGACAAGCACCACGACAGCTCCAACGATTTGCGGCAGAGCCGCTAGAACGCCGGCAAGAAGATTCTGGAATGTCCCTTGCACAACGACAATGGCATCTCCATTCATATTAAGAATGTTATGAGTGAAACGCACCACACGCGCCAATCGCATTCATTATATCAGCACGGTAGAATGAACACGAGAGGGCTGTGGATAACATTTTACAGGAGAATTATGGAATTCCAGGAATACGCAGGAATAACAAAAACAAAAGCTGTCATCGCGGTTTTGAAGTAATGTTTGGCAAAGCGTGATAGATGGGCTCAATGGGAATAGATACTGGTGATACTTTTTTACCGTCGTCTACAAAAACCGAAATGCTATGAAGAGACGAGAGCGCATTTATTATAACCGTGATTCCACGAACGCTTGAAAACGAGCCGCCTGCGAATGACACTTCCAATTCGTTGATTTTTTCCCAGCCGCCATTGTCGCCGACGATTTTTTCCAATAATAGAAGATAGCGTTCTGACAACGCTTCCTTGTCGTTCGTGAGCAAATTGTCGTTATCAATTATTGACGCTACCAGCGCATTATCAACAAATTGTGTGCGAAGTTTCATGGCTTTCCAAATTCTTCAATTACTTAATTCCTCAATTCTTATCCCTACGGCGTAAGCGCGTCGTACATTACAACATGGTCGGTCTGAAAAATTGACGCAAGAAAACGGTCAGATATGTCGCGGCGATACAAGTATTCATCGGCCGGCATTACCGTGTAATTGACCTCTCTTCCCAATATCTGCTCAAAACTTTTGACGCGCTCCTGGAGCCCGCGCGTATCCGGATTCCCGATTATCAGAATGTCGGTTTCGGCATCCGCCTTTCCAACGAAAAGACCGGTAAGCGCGAGAACCTGAATTGCCGGGTCAACCAACAGCGTTTTGACAAGGTCCTGTTGAATGAGCACTCCCGCTTTTAGGAACAACGCTCGCAGTTCTTCATAGAGAGTAAAATTTTTGTTCACCGAATAATACTTTTTCCGCTCCGCCTTCTTTCCTTCAGTCGGCTCGTCCATTTCAACTACGAAGCCAAGTTCCACCAGATTAGACAACTCACGACGCACGGAATTCAACTGGGCGTCAATTTTTCTCATAAGTTCCCTGACGAAAAACTTCTCGTCAGGGCTTTTCAGAAAAATCTGCATCAAACGCGACCTGGTGCGTGAACCAAAAAGCTGTTCAATGCCGAACCTCCCGCTGTCATCTGCTTGTTTCATATATTTTGCATGAAGAACAAGCCCCCTCGTAACCTCCTATGGATATGGTAATATGTTACTCAAGCTATCAATATGACGCAAGATGAGAGCGAAAATCGGTTTGAGATTAAGTTCGGGGCGCGGGAAATCCTTCACGGACCGAAGGAAAGAAGCGTTCTTGCTCATGCCCGTCGGCTTGAACACAAAAACGGCGCGGTTTTTGCTTTTGCAGACATTTCCTTCGTCAATCAGGAAAGCGAAGCGATAACCGAGGCGTTGAAAGAAGCGGCAGACCGGCTTGCCGACACTCTGAATGAACAAAGTCACCTTCAACACAGATTTGAGCAGTCGCTGCAGGCGTTAAACGAACGGTTGGCAAATATAATTGACGGCGATTCAAAAATAGCCGCGAAATTAAATCTCGCGTTCGGCGCGATGCAGGAAAAATTGTTCGTGTTTTCCGCGACCGGTTCGCTTGTCGGATTATATCTTCGAAGAACGCCAAAACAGCACTTTCGAGTTTTTGATTTACTGCTGAACACATTGAGCGAAGTCGGCTCAATGAAGCCCGATAAGCTTTTTGCGGCGGTGTTGGACGGAGAAATGAAGGGCGGAGATGTCCTTTTTTTGGCTTCTTCATCAATTTCAGAAACTGCGAATATTGAGGAAATTCACCCGCTAATCGCCACTCTTCCGCCCTCCGGAGCCATTGAAGCTATTGAACCGCTTATACCGGCGCGTTCGCAGGCCGCAATACTTATTTTCCAGATGCGAAAAGAACGCGAAATGAAAATAGGTATAGCCGGTCTTGTTGGCGGAGACGAAAGTTTGCGCCGACTCAAAGAAAACGAAGACGGTGTTGACGCGCTTATTTCGGTGGAGACGCCAAATATTTTTTCTCAAATAAAAAAACTAGTTGCGGAATACAAGAACGATGTCGGAAATAAACGAAATTTCAATGCGTCTTACAGATTATTTATAAAATCAGTGCGCTCGTTATATGCTCTTGTAGCCGGACTATCGCGGAAAGCGCGTAAAGCGATGGTGACCATATATAATTATTCCAAGGAATTGTTTTTGCGGTATTGGCATATGCATCGCGCCCGTTCAATAGGAATTCATATCCCGAAGGTGCCGCCTCCAACCCGCGCCAGGCCAAAAACCGCGGTGATTATCGGAGTTATCGCGGCCATCTCGGTCTTCGCGTTGATTTTTGGAATAGTTTCGTGGTCAAAAGCGCGCAAAGTTAGAGAAGAGTCATGGGCGCGATTGGAAAAAATCGTTGAGGACAGTCAAAACAGCGCGGAAGCAAGCTTAATTTATAAAGACGAGCCGGCGGCGCGGCGCTCTCTGAAAACGG
>CAYIOW010000028.1:0-11509 GCA_964365275.1 uncultured Gammaproteobacteria bacterium | reverse complement strand
TCAAGTTCTCTTTTGGACTTGTTCAGTTTCTTCAGGTCTCCCGTTTCTTTTCCTTTATTGTGCTCAATTAGAAAGGCGTCTCTTAATTTAATGAGTTCGTTGTATTCGTTTGCTATGTCTTGGCAGAGGGAGGGCATATAGACAATATCATTCTATCACTTTCAAACTACTCGCAATCTTCAATACAACGAGAACCTTATTCATATCACGGCTCTAAACGACTAATGGTCCGCGGGAATGGAATTGAGGTGCGGACATGCTTTAATCCGCAAATCCAGGTTACGAGGCGTTCCAAGCCATAACCGAAACCGCTGTGCGGAACGGAACCGTAACGGCGCAAATCCAAGTACCACTGAAATTGCTCCATCGGTAAATGATGTTCTTCAATCTTTTTCGTGAGCCGCGCGAGGTCAACTTCGCGTTCGCTCCCGCCGATTATTTCGCCATACCCTTCCGGCGCAAGCAAGTCAGAACACAAAACGCGCGACGAATCCGTGGGGTCTTCCTTCATATAAAACGCTTTTACCTTCGCCGGATACTGCGTAATAAAAATTGGTGTTTCGTATTTTGAAGTGAGTAATGTCTCATCGTCCGCGCCCAAGTCATCGTCTTCTTTTATATCGCTTCCCATTTCACGAAGCGCCTTAACCGCCTCCGAATGATGTAATCGCGGAAACGGACCTTTAACTTTTTCAAGACGCGATACATCACGTTCCAGCACCGCGAGTTCCGTTCGTCGCTCTTCAATAATACGAGAAACGATAAAGCAAACGAGGTCTTCCTGCATCTGCATATTCCCTTGCCAGTCCGTAAACGCCATTTCGGCATCCATCATCCAAAATTCGTTCAGATGCCTGCGCGTCTTGCTCTTCTCCGCGCGAAACACCGGCCCAAAGTCATAAACCCGTTTATGCCCAAACATCGCCGCTTCAATATAAAGTTGGCCCGATTGCGATAAATACGCCGGTCTTCCGAAATAATCAATTTGAAAAAGCTCGGTGGTACCTTCGCATGCGTTCGGCGTCAGAATCGGCGCGTCAATACGAATGAAATTTTGCTGATGCAAGAAATCAAAAGTCGCTCGTTCTATGGAATCCCGCACGCGCATTATCGCCCACTGCCGTTTTGAACGAAGCCACAAATGCCTTTTGTCCAGAAGAAAATCCGTTCCGTGCGCTTTCTTTGCAATTGGATAATCAGGCGACTCCGACACTCTGACAAATGTTTTTCCTTGAACTTCAACCCCGGATGGCGCACGAACATCTTTCACCGCTTTCCCCGTTAAGCGCACGGCTTGTTCCAACGCGGAACTCTGAAGCGCGTCCCACTCCGCATCCGTAACTTCCGATTTTGAAAACACTACCTGCACATATCCAGTACCGTCTCTAAACTGCAAAAAGAAAATCTTTCCGGACGAACGGAAATTGTCCACCCACCCTTCAAGCGTAACTTCCTGTTCAAGAAACGAGGACAGGTTCTGTATGTTTGTATTCGTCATAATTTATTGAGGACAAAAATTTTGGAACTTGCCGGTCATCTGCCAAATGATATGCCGAAAATGCGGATTGAATCGTGCCGAGCGCAGACAAATGAGGAAGGAGCGCCACACCGAGCATTGCATTCATCGGCGCCTCCGCCACCCAACGAAGTGCCGCAACAATATCCTCCGACACCTTCTCCGCATCCGCGAACCGCGAATGGTCTTTCGCCATACACTCGTTGCAAATAACACCGCCCGCCGCCGTAGAAAGCCACAGCAATCTGAACTCATTCGTAGGCCTTGAACACACTACACATGCGTCTACCTTCGGTCCCAAACCCACCAACCCCAGCCATTTCAGAGTAAGTCCGTGCGAGATAAATCTTAAGCGCTCCGACGATAGCGCAGAAAGCGTTGAAAGCCACCTGTACGCCTCTATAAGATAGTCATAAAGCGCGTGGTCGGCTACTCCTTCGCGAACCGTTTCCCGTACAATCTCGTGTAGCGACAATCCGAGTACAAGACGATTCAGGTCCTCTCTCATACCGCGAAAATCCTGTTTTGTTTCCACTCCTGCCAACTTCGGAATAAGTTTGCCATGCGCAATCATTATGGTCAATTCCGAAAACGGCATGGCGTGCGGAGATAATTTACTTAAAAACTTCCGCGTCCCTCTTGCAATCACCCGAAGAAGCCCTCGCTCCCGAGTATAAAAAGTATACATGCGGTCATGGTCCCGAAGTTCTCTCACCTGAATTACAACTCCTGTTAATATGCTGGTCATTGCCCAATGGGTTTTAATGAAGCGCGAAAAGCGTATGTATCAGCTTTTATCATTGCTGCTAAAATACTCCTCCAAAATAAGCATTGCCGCAAGCGCGTCGTCGTGTCTGCGCGACCCAACTTCGCGCGAAAGCATATCCGCTATTTTTGTCGTAAGGTGTTCATCCACGACGGTAACCGCCAGCCCAGTCGCCGTCTTTAATTCTTCAGCGAGTTTTTCAACCTCATTTTTCAACGCTCCTTCCGCGGGCGAACCGAGAACGACGGAAGACGCCATTTCGTCTTTAAGCACTCTAACCAAAACCTCAAACGCGGTTTTACCCGCCAGCTCAATAACTCCGAACGGCAAAGCGACTCCGGTATCTGTATCTCCTATCGCCAGCCCGAGTCGTTTGGTTCCGACATCAACGCCGATGACTCTACTCATAGTCCGTCGGCCAAGGCGTAAGAATTTCAGAGCCGTTCGCCGTAATCACAATTGTTTGTTCAAAATGCGCCGCGATTGAACCGTCAACCGTTATCGCCGTCCAGCCGTCTTCGGCCGTCTCTAAATCGGGAGAACCGAGCGCAATCATCGGCTCAATTGCCAGAACCATTCCCTCCTTTAACTCCGGATTTTTGAATTCGGTTGAGACGAAATTCGGAACTCGCGGGTCTTCGTGCACTTCATGCCCTACTCCGTGTCCGGTATATATTCGTACGATACCGTAACCATGCGGTTTCACCGTATCTTCAACCGCCTGGGAGATGGCTTGCAGTTTGCTTCCGGATTTCGCCGCAGATATGCCATTTTTCAGCGACGCTTTTGTTACATTCATCAGCGACCTAACTTGCTCCGATACATTTCCTATTCCTATCGTATACGCCATATCGGTGCACATACCTTCAAACCAGCATCCGATGTCAAAACCAACGATGTCGCCCTCCTTCAAAATGATATTCCTGTTACCAGGACCGTGAACAACCTCGCTGTTCTTTGAAATACAAACTGTTGCCGGAAATGCCGGACCCTTGCCGACTTTGTAATTCAAAAAAGACGGGGTCGCGCCATATCTCCTTATCGCTTCTTCCGCAAGTTTATCCAAATCCGACATCAACGAGCCGTCCTTCGCGCTCCGCAACACATCGCCCAAAGCCGACGACAAAATCTTGCCGCCCTCGCGTAATATCGCTATTTCTTCAGTCGTCTTGATTAAAGCCATTTTATTTTCCGTTAATCGGATGCACGCCGCATGTCTTTCCGATTGTTTCAACCAGTCGTACCGCGACGGTTTCAATATCGGGCGAGGCATCAATTTTCACAACGCAAACGCCCACTTTTTCCATCGCCTCAATAACCGGCTCCGTATCTTTATGATAAATAGACAGCCGTGTGCGAATGTATTCCTCTTTATCATCTTCTCTTTGGTAAATCGCAAGACCGTCAATATCGCATATACCTGCCGCTTTCGGCGGATGCGAAACTGCGTTAAAAATGTGCCTGTTCTTGCATATCCATCTTCCTCCGAGGCGACGAACCGCAGTGTCGTCATCAATATACAAAATAACTGCAACATCGGGAGTAAATCTTTTCAGCATCATTTTCAACTGTGTTTCGTCTCGCGGATAACCGTCCAAAATAATTCCATTTTTCGCGTCAGAGCGTTGTATTCTTTTAGCCATCAGTTCAGTTACAACTTCCGGCGGAGCGAGATTGCCTTTGTCAATCAGCGCGCTTATTGTTTTCCCAAGTTCAGAACCGGTCGCGGCCTCTTCGCGCAACAGGTCGCCTGCGCCCAAAACCGGCATACCGAGCCGCTCCGACAGAATCGCGCCCTGCGTTCCTTTTCCGGCTCCTTGCGGCCCAAGAAGCAAAACTATCATAATACAGACATTGTCATGAATAATGAGAGAGAGTGCATTGTAGCAAAGGAATGATTCCAAGAAAAGAGGCAATATAATAAACAGCTTGTTACTATACTTGACAACATACTTTACTGTGGTAAACTACTTTTATATGACAATGTCAAAACAACGAGAACAAGAACTTTGGGCTGCTATCCTATGCATAAAAAACACCGCCGAAGCCGGGAAATTCTTCGGCGACCTTTTGACGAAAGACGAAATTGCCGACTTCGCAAATCGCTGGCTCACCGCTCGCATGCTTTATAACGGTGAGTCATATAAATCCATCCAAAACAGAACGCCTATTTCAACTAGAACAATCGCCCGTATCGCAAACTGGTTAAACAAAGGCACCGGCGGCTACCGTTTATTGCTCAATCGTATAAACAATGTGCATCATACTGTTACCGTCTACTCTAGGCGACAAACGGCTCATTGATTGATACATAAAATCAATAATTCGCTCCTCGCTTAGAATGTGAGGAGTATTTTATTTGTTTAAATTCATTATATGCAATCCACAAATATTCTGTTTATAGGCGCAACTCACGGCAATGAACCTATTGGAGTCAAAGCGCTCTGTTCACTCAACGCAAAAGTAAAAAACATTAACTGGATAATCGGCAATCCTCCTGCGTACGGAAATAATTCTCGAACTTTTGAAGGCGACCTGAATCGAAGTGCGCCTGGGGACATTACAGCCACAAATTACGCATCAAGACGCGCCGCAGAAATCCTGAAAATTTCAGACACATACGACTGGACCGTGGACATTCATGGCACAACGGCTTATTCAGGAATATTCATCATAATAACCAAACTTACCCGAGCTAATCTTCGCCTTGCCGTTCGGTTAAATGTACCTCGCATTGTTTACTGGCCAAGCATCTCGCCCGACTTAAACGGTCCACTTTCCGAATACTTCAAATGCGGACTGGAAATAGAATGCGGACCAAAGCATTTGCCACTTATAGAGGAAAAACTAATTACAATTCTCGAAGAATTTGTAAATGAAAAGGATGTAGATATAAACGAAGAGACATTCCGACTAAAACTCCTGACTCGTGAATTATACGAAGTCGTAGGAATATCAACCTCCAAAACAAACAACCTGGAAGAATTTCAAGAAACATTAATTGACGGTAAAAAAAGATTCCCTCTGCTAATTAATCAATATGCCGAGCAAGGGATCGTGTGCTACACGATGAAGAAAAAGAGTGTTGACGACTGGTTACAAATATAGTCCGCGGTTCCCTCCGAGCTTTATAGATAGAGCCCGGTGAGGAGCCGAGGAAATATCTCTCTCGTCCCCACCACACACTCTTTGCATGAACCGCAAAGGAGTAAGCGTTATGCCAACCGGTAATATTCGTATTCGTCGCCTCTCGCCGAACGACTTTCAACATCTAGCAGAAATCTACTGCATCTGCTTCGCCGGAAAACCGTGGTTTGAAGTATACCAAGCAGAAGAAGTCGCAGACGAAATCAAAGAGGTCTATTCTTGGAAAGACGCGGTGATGGTTGTCGCCGAAGTTAACGATGTGGTTGTTGGCGCAGCATGGTCATTCTCCGTATGGAGGAAGCCGGATGTAATGGCGCTTGTCAATATGCATCCAATCTTTCCCTATATATCCGAGATCTTCGTGAGTCCCGAGCACCAAGGGCAAGGCATCGCTAAACGAATGGTAGACAGGCTACTGGACTGTCTTGTGGACATCCGCTTCGGTGTTGTTCGCACCAGCGTGAACCAACCAATCATCATTCGCATGTTTGAGGGGTTCGGCTGGAAGATAGTAGCCACCGAGAATGTGGTGTCAAACAAGTGCCTTAACGGCGTGGTTCAAAGCGCCCCAGACAAGCGAGTTATCCTCGCAGGTAGGATTCCTAACAGCTAGACCGGAAAGTTGGTACTCTGCCGTCTCTCATCTCGTACCTGGGATTGGGGACGGTTTTTTATTCGGCACAATGTCAACATATAATATCGTTCATCACTGCCATTCGGGAGCTTCCTTCACATGAGGGTTTTACATTTGTTCATATTCGTAACTGACAAGCTGTGCCTCTGTTTGTTTTACTATATCCACGACAACCGATACGACAATCAGGATTGAAGTTCCGCCAATCACGAGATTTTGCGAGCCGGTAAGCGGTTGAACGATGGTCGGTAAAACGGCGATTACCGCAAGAAACAATCCCCCGACAAGAAGCAGACGGCTCATAACCTGGTTAAGGTATTCTTCCGTCGGTTTTCCCGGCCGCACGCCGGGAATGAACGCGCCTTGTTTCTGCAGATTCTCCGCCATTTCATCCGGCTTGAAAATCACGCTCGTATAAAAGTATGTAAAGAAGAAAACCAAAACGAAATATATCGCGCCATAAAACCACTGCGTGTTAAACAGACGAATCACCGATTCCGCCGCGCTTACCAAAAGCGGCGTTTTTGCGCGGATGAAAAACTGCGCAAGCGTTGTCGGGAAAATAATTACCGAAATCGCAAAGATGATTGGAATAACACCTGCCATTATGAGTTTTAGAGGCAAATGCGTGTTCACTCCCCCGGTAAGTCGGTTGCCTGCGAAATGGCGAGCGTAATGAACCGGAATATTTCTTGTCGCCTCCGAAACTATGACAACCGCGACTATCGTAACGGCCGCAAGAAGAGCAAAGATCACCAAATTGACGAGTTTGCTTTGGTCAAAAGTAGTGAATAGCTGTTGAAGCCCTCGCGGCAGTCCGGAAATAATTCCGGAGAAAATCAAAATTGACATGCCGTTTCCTATTCCTTTCAAAGATATAAGCTCGCCAATCCACATCATAAAAATCGTGCCGGCCGCTAAAACCAGCATTGCGATAAACAAATCAGAACCGGTCAAAAGAAGCTGACCGCGCTGTGTTGTTTGTGAAATTAAAGCGATGAAACCATACGCTTGTACAACCGCGAGCGGCACGGTCGCCCACCTTGTCCACATATTCACTTTTTGTCTGCCGGCTTCACCCTCATCCCGTTGAAGACGATGAAGAGACGGGACTACCATCGCAAGAAGCTGGAAAATGATTGAACTTGTAATATACGGAGCGACGCCGAGCGCGACAACGGAAAAGTTTTCCAGAGTCCCGCCGGAGAAGATGTTCAAAAGACCGAGAAACACATTTCCGGCAAGCACTCCGCGCAATACGGACACATCAATTCCGGGAACCGGAATATGCGCTAAGACACGAAAAAGAACCAGCATCAAAAGCACGAAGCCGATGCTCATCCGCAACGGACGAATCGTCCACAATCTTTTGAGTACCGAACCCATATTACGCAATTTGACCTCCGGCCGCTTCAATCATCTTCTTCGCTCCTTCGGTTGCGCGAATCCCTACAAGTTTTACGGCGCGCGTAAGTTCGCCTCCGCCGACAATCTTCGCCGTCTTTGCGCTTCTGGAAATGAGACCCGACTTTCGCAAAACTGCCAGTGTGATTTGCTTATCAGCCAATGTCTGAAGAGCGCCAACCTGAACGGAGGCGGTTTTGAAAACCGCACGGTTGAATCCTCTATTCTTCGGGACTCTCAACAGCATTTGACGAAGCGATTTGGCGAGCAGACGATGGCTCCCTCCAGACCGCGCCTTTTGCCCTTTCGTGCCTCGTCCGGCGGTCGTGCCTTTTCTGGCCAAACCTCTTCCGACACGAAGCCGCCGCTTTGAAGAGCCGACAGCCGGTTTTATTGTGTGTAACGCAAGATTTGTCATATCATTCTTCGCTTGATTTTATTTCGTCCGCTTCTGTCCCCGATTTCTTTTTTGTCACCTTCTTTGCCGCTTCTTCTCTTTTTTCTTTTCTGACCGCCGCCGCGTTGTCAATGTCGGTCATCTGACCTTCAGGTATGCGCATATCGGCAAGAGCCGCGAATGTAGCTTTAGCCACATTGATTTTATTTGAAGAGCCAAGGATTTTTGAAACGGCATCGCCCACCCCGGCCAATTCCATAATAACACGAACTGCCCCGCCCGACTTCAAACCGGTTCCTTTCGGCGCCGGCATCAATAGAACATCGGCCGGACCGAAATGGCCGCTTGAAGCATGTGGGAAGGTTCCGCCGACCAAAGCCAATTGCGTCATATTCTTTTTCGCCTGTCGCAGAGCTTTCTGCATAGCGAGCTGGACATCGGCGCCTTTCGCCACACCCAAACCTACGCGTCCTTTTCTGTCGCCAACAATCAGAGCGGCGCGAAAACGCATGCGTTTCCCTCCGGCCGTAACGCGCGTAACCCGCGCCAAATCCAAAGTACTCTGTTCAAACTCCTTGTCCTCTCGGTCATCGCGTCGTCGGCGCTCTCCTTCTCCTCCTCTGCGACCGCCGCGCGATTGACGCTGTCCGCCGGTCTGACCCGCCTGCGATTGTTTCGGATTATTATCTGCCATATTCTATATTCTAAAAAATCAAACCGCCTTCCCGCGCGCCTTCAGCCGCGGCTTTCACTTGCCCATGATATGCGAAGCGACCTCGGTCAAACACGACTTCCGAAATTCCGACCGCTTTTGCCCGTTCAGCGAGAAGTTTCCCAATCAGTTTTGCCTTATCCGCAGGCGTTTCCACCTTGTCTTTCACTTGAACATCATGCGCCGAGACCAAGGTCTTACCGTTTATATCGTCAATAACTTGCGCGTAAAAATGTTTAGCGCTCCTAAAAACGGAGAGGCGCGGTCTTTCCGGCGTGCCGTGAACAGCGGCGCGAACACGCAAAGCGCGGCGCGACTGTTTGAATCTTTTTTCAGATATTTTATTCATATAAATTATGCCGCCGATTTGGCCGCCTTTCCGGCTTTGCGGCGCAATATTTCTTCCGAATATTTGATTCCCTTGCCCTTATACGGTTCCGGCTTTCTGATTCCGCGAATTTCAGAAGCGATATTTCCGAGCAATTCTTTGTTCGGCGAAGTCAAAGTGATTATATTTTTGTCAACTAACGCTTTTACCGACTCTGGAAGAGGAAAATCAACCGGATGCGAATATCCCACATCCAATTTCAAACCTTTTCCCGATACAGCGACTTTGTATCCGACTCCGTTGACTTCAAGCGACCTTGTAAACCCATCGGTAACGCCAACAATCATGTTTTGCAACAAAGTTCGCGCCGTTCCCCAAAGCGACCTTTCCGGTTTGCTTTTCAAACTCTTCATCGCAACCGTTATGTTCTTTCCGTCATTTGACAATACGACATCGGAAGAAAATGTTTTGTTCAGAGTTCCTTTCGGACCTTTTACACAAACACCTTCGCCGCTAATTTGAACGGTTACTCCGTCCGGTATCGCGATAATTTTTTTGCCGATTCTTGACATATTAGAAAATTTCACACAGCACTTCACCGCCAAGGCGACGCTTCCGCGCTTCTTTGTTTGTCATTAATCCGGACGGTGTTGAAACAATCGCTATTCCGATATCCGACAATACGCGCGGAAGTTCGTTTGCTTTTGCATAAAGCCGCCTTCCGGGTTTTGAAATTCGTTTCAGCGCACGAATCGTAGGCACGCCTGCCGTGTATTTCAGTAAAACAATTATTTCTCCCTTTATTCCGTCATTTTCAGTTCTCACCGAAGATACATATCCCTCGCGCTCCATGATTTTCGCCATATCAAATTTCAAACGCGAGTGCGGTATCTTCACCGACTTAAGCCGCGCGGACTGCGCATTGCGAATCCGCGTCAACATGTCTCCGATTGGGTCAGTCATTGGCATAATTACCAGCTAGCTTTCGTAATTCCCGGGATTTCTCCGCGGTTAGCAAGTTCTCGAAAACAGATGCGGCACAGACCGAAATCTCTTATGTATCCTCTTGGTCGTCCGCATCTCCAGCATCTCCGCACAACGCGCGTGCTGTATTTAGGAGAACGACGCGATTTCGCAAGTTGTCCTTTTGTTGCCATATCTTATTTATTGAAAGGTATTCCTAGCGCCGAGAGAAGCGCAAGCCCGCGGTCGCGCGTTTTCGCATTCGTAACGATAGTAATCTGCAATCCGTGCAGTTTTTCAATTTCATCGGAGCGAATTTCCGGAAAAGCCACATGCTCGCGAAAACCGTAGTTTAAGTTCCCTTGCAAGTCAACATGTTTTTTCTCCACTCCGCGGAAATCGCGAACTCGAGCGAAAGTTACCGTAACTAGCTTCTCAAGAAAATCATACATCCTTTGTCCGCGCAATGTTACCACCATACCGACATCCATTCCCTGTCTGATTTTGAAGTTTGATATTGATTTGCGCGCCTTTGTCGCCACTGGTTTTTGCCCGCTTATCCGCTTAAGCGTCTCCGCAATGGCGTCAATCACCGATTTGTCTTTGATTCCCAAACTCAAACCGGCGTTCAAAACAATTTTTTCCACACGAGGCACGGCATTGATATTTGCAATCCCCAGTTCTTTTTTTAGAGCCGGCGCTATGGTTTTGATATATTTTTCTTTCAAGGATGCCATATTACAAAGAGATTGTTTCGCCGGCGCGTTTAAGCACGCGCTCTTTCTTGCCGTCTTTCGTAGTGATTGAACCGACACGGCCAATTCGTCCGTCTTTTGACATCAACGCCACGCTGGAAACAGCTATCGGCGACGGGAAGTCAACGATTTTTCCCTGCTGTCCTTTCTTGCCTTTCAGGTGCTTTTTCGTTGTTCGTATACCTTCAACCACCACTAAACCCAGCTTAGGAAAAACCTGCAAAACTTTTCCCGTTTTGCCGTTGTCTTTTCCGCCCAGCACTTTAACCATGTCGTTCGTTCGTATTTTCATATTAGAGCACTTCCGGTGCCAGTGAAATTATTTTAGGAAAACCGGCAGCGCGCAATTCTCTGGCAACCGGACCGAATATGCGCGTTCCTTTCGGCTCTCGCGTTTTCTTATCAATGATGACCGCGGCATTTTCGTCAAAGCGAATCACGGTACCGTTGATACGCTTCGTAGCGTTTTTTGAACGCACCAAAACGGCATGAACGACATCGCTCTTTTTTACGGCCGCGTGCGGGTCGGCGATTTTTACGACGCAAGTCATAATATCGCCGATTCTGCTGTACCTCTTTCTGTAACCTCCGAGAACGCGAATAACCTGCAAGAGCTTCGCTCCGCTGTTATCCGCCACCTTAATCATTGACCTGTGCTGTACCATATTATTCTGCTGAAATTACACGCCAGCGTTTGAGCTTAGAGAGCGGTCTGCATTCCTGAAAAGAAACCATATCGCCAACATTATGCTTGCCGTGTTCATCGTGAACATAGAAGCGGCGCGTTACCGTGTATCGTTTCTTGTACACCGGATGAACTTTTGTGCGCGCAACTTCAACAACCAGCGTTTTCTGCATACGATTACTGACCACCTCGCCGGTGAATT
>CAYIOW010000027.1:0-11981 GCA_964365275.1 uncultured Gammaproteobacteria bacterium | reverse complement strand
GCAGCATCTTTTCGAAGACGCATTTTACGAGTTTCCTATTCAGATAATCAGTTGCAAGCTTCTTGGCCTGCTTCAATTTCTGATTGTCAGATTTTATCGAAATCAATTTTGCAAGTGTGATTTCATCCGTTAAAGAAAGGTAGTTGGCAAGTTTTTTCAGGTTTGAGAAGCCAAGGTGGTCGTCTGCAAGCGTCATCGCTTTAATCAGCATGATTTCAGCAGCCCTAACAGTTCTGTGAAAATAGACGGCTCTGAACCGCCGCCGGCTGACGCGTTTGAGAGCACGGACGGACTTGATGAAGACACCGATTTGAAACTGCTTGAACAAAATGGAGACACGCTCGGAAAAACATCTTTCGGCGCGTGGATGCAGACAAAGCCCGGAACCACTTCAACGCTTTCATTCATGTATCTTTTACCCGACGATATCATTAACGAAAAGAATGGAATGTTTGACGGTATAAAGTCGGCGCTCGGTTTTTCAAAACTCGTATCGCATTCCATCCTCGTGCAATCACAAAGCGGAGTTGCGTCGCGAAAAACACGATACTCGTTTGATGCCGGCAAATATTTTAAGCCGGTTTCTTCAACCGAAAAGACGCCGACCTCGTTCAGAATATCAGAAAACACCGATGGCTATTTTGGCATGGTTTTGGAGAAAATGAGCGGTAAATAATATGCGACTGCGCAAAAAACATCCATCGCATGCTTACGGCAAACACAAAAGCGCCGCTGAAGAAACGAAAATCTACAATGAGTTAAAGCAGGTTTACGGTATAGGCAATAACAGTTCCATGCCGGATATGAGCCGCCTTGAAACCATTTCACAACCGGTTTTCCGACGGGTTTTAATTTCAATTCTTTTTGTGCTGATAGCCCTCGCCGCGGGTTTGTCGGGAGCCGTTTTGCTGAATCGTCCTTTTTCGGCAAACCCTGATGATATGCTGTCGTTAGACATCGCGCTACCGGACGAAATAAAAAGCGGAGCGCCGCTGGATATCGTAGTCTCATACGAAAATCCTACACGCGTTCCGATTGCGAACGCCGAGATTTCAATTGAATTGCCGAAGAGTTTCATTAAAATTTCCGGCTCTCCGGAATCCGCGAATGACAGTCCGTATTCCTGGAAAATCGGCGCTCTGCCTCCTAATAAAAAAGGAGAGATTGTTTTGAACGGTATTTTTATAGCGACACCGGGCGAGCCGATTACGGCGCAGGCATTCGCGCGATTCCAACCGTCCAATTTCAGCGCATGGTTTGAAGATATCGCTTCGGCAAGTTCTCCGATTGTTTCAAGCAATCTTGAAATTGCGTTAGAGGGACCGGCGCGCGCCGCAACGGAAGAACCCGTAAAATATATCGCTAAAATAAAAAATATCGGAAGTGAGACGCAGGAGAATGTTGAAATCTCGTTGAATCTTCCGGTTGGTTTCAGTTTAAAAGAAAGCGTTCCGCCGAGAAGTTCCGAAACGGCGGCGGTTTGGACAGTCGGCAAGCTGGAAGCTGGCGCCGAATGGCCGCTTGAATTTACCGGAGTATTCGCTTCCGACCAGGGCGGAGAACGGATTATTGGAGCTGATGTTGGTGTCAAGATTGATGATAAAACCGTAAAACAAGCGATGCAAGAAATGAAAACCGAGGTTGTCGGAAGTGAAATTTCCCTCGTATTCTTAATAAACAGCGGGCGAGGAGAAATAAACGCGTCGCCGGGAGAATCGCTCGGAATGAGTTTGATGGTGCAAAATCAAGGAGAAGAAACGGCACAGAATATCCGAGTTGAGTTGGTTGCCGACTCCGGAGCGGAACGGCTTGATTTTGTGAACCGAACCGGCGCGCCGCTCGGAACAAAAAGCGGAAACAAGCTTGTGTGGAATCCCGGTTCGCTTTCGCGGCTTACGACACTGCGCGGAGGCGAGGACGCAACGATAGATATTGTGATACCGACATCCGGAGGCGGACCGGATTCGGTTACATTGCATGCTGTCGCGCAAATAGAATCAGTCGGTGGAATAGCGGTTGGAAAACGCGTTTCATCTTCATCAATAATAATCTCAATAGCGTCAGACGCAAAAATCCAATCAAGCGCGTATTATTATGATTCGGATGGAAGCGCGGTTGGAAACGGGCCGATTCCGCCGCAAGTCGGAAAAGAAACCACATACCGCGTGAGATGGCAGATAACCAACCCTCTACATGCGATTAATCAGACGACGATAACCGCGCCGCTTCCACCAGGCGCCATCTGGGGTGGCTCAATTTCAACAACATCCGGAAATATAATGTGGGACAGCGTTCTGGGAAAAGTGCGCTGGGTCACGGCGGGCTCAATATCGGCTTCGGGAAAAGCAGAGGCCATATTTGAAATAAAAGTAACACCAAGCGGCGCGGACCTCGGTAAATTTGCAAACATAATCGGACAAACCTCGTTAATCGCCACCGATACGGTAACAATGTCTTCCGTAACTTCAATCGCCGCATCGCTTACCAGCGACCTCCCCAACGACCCGGCGGCGAAAGATAAGGGGGTTGTGATAGGAGAATAAAAAACCACCGCGGAACCAGATGGTTAAGCGGTGATAACGGCTTGACCACGAATATCGCGAAGCGACAGGTATTCCATGGCGCACCTCCTTCATGCTCAAGATATCACGGAGCGAAAAAATAAAAAACTACCTGTGCATAAATGTTTCAGGTAGTTTTATTTTCCGGAAAGTTTGCGAAGAAAACGGTATGCGAGATACCAAAGAGGATGAAAAACAAGGTCCATTGCTTTCGGCATAGAAACCGGCGCGCCCGGAAACCCTTTTTTAAATCTAGTTACGCCAAGAAGCGGATGTTTTGTCGCGTCGTTGGGAGCAATCCCCCACCAGTCATATTTTTGCAATCCGACTGATTTTGCATCTTGAATCAGCCGCCAATGAAGAAGATGGGGCGCCATCAGATGCCTGAATGAATCAGACGAAGCGCCATGCAGGTAAGTTCTCGTTCCGTTCCAATCAAGCATAATATTCGCCGCCAACGAAATTCCGTTGTGTTCCGCTAGAGCGATGAAAGCTCTAGGCGCGCCGTCGCTTCCATTCATACATTTCAAAATAGACGAGTAGTGTTCCTTTTTGTGGAGACGAAACCTGTCGCGCTTTGCCGTCTCTCGCGACAACAAATAAAATGCGTCCAGCAAATCCGCGCCGCCGATTTTTACCGACACCCCTTTCTTCTCGGAAAGCCGGATATTATATCTGGTTTTCCGATGCATTGCCGACAACAATGATTCTTCGCTGACATTTAAGTTCGTAATCCAAGTCGTTGACGGCTGTATGTCGCGCGTTTTGAATTGCCATGTGAAATAAAGTTCTTCACGGGCCGGTTCGTACCGCACAAAAGCCGCGCTTCTGTATTGCTGTTTCAGCATTCTCAAAATATTTCGCTCCGATTCCGCCTGCGCTCCAAGCGGCCCGCGCGGAATATAAAAATATGACCGCCCGAAAGGAAGCGGCATGCGTATTATCTGCGCGCCAGCGTTCTTCGTCCGCAGACGAAGCACCTCTCTTCCGGCTCGTTCATTCACTCTTCCCCATTCCCACGACTGCAGAAAAGCGCCCGACACCGGAGCATGCGCGAGAACGAATTCGTTCCATATCTTTTTGTCGTGCGCTGTTTCCATACGAACAAATTTCAATTGCGATTAGTCAACCTGCGTTCACATTCTCAAAGCTGCTTTTATTTTCTCTTCCATCGTTTGAAGTCCCGACGGCAATTTCAGAATAAGCGATTTTGCTTCGGCGGAACTGTATCCCAAAGAACACAGAGCTTCAACCGTATCCGATTCCGCGGGCGATGTTTCGTCGCGGTTCAAATCAACCGACCCGCGCAATTCCAACACGATTTTCTGCGCTGTTTTTTTTCCGACTCCCGGAACCCTCGTTAACATCATGTCGTCGCCTTCCGCAATCGCTTTTTTGATTTCATCGGATGAATACGCACCAAGAATTTTCTGACCAACCTTCGGTCCTACCCCGTTCACATTAATCAATTTCAAAAATAGGTCAAGCGCGCCGCGTTCCAAAAAGCCGAAAAGCTCTCGCCTGTCTTCGCGCACAACTTCGTGTGTCCAAAGTGTCGCCAAAGAACCAATAGATAGCTTGGAAGTTACCGACAAAGACGCATCAACCTTATATCCCACTCCTCCAACATCAACCAAAACATAATCCAATCCTGTCTCTAAAACATCGCCGACAAGTCGCATTATCATAATATAAAACAGTTGGGATAAAGAATTATGTGTGGCAAATAGCAGTATAGCGTATGGGAAGACAAAATGGACAGGGCTAAAAAAAACGCCACGGAGAGTGCCCGTGGACGAAGAACGCTATGGTATGTATCCGAGAGTAACCCATGTTGGAGACGATATGCACCGCCACTTCACAATCCGCCTGTCCTCGTCTGGGTCCGGCAACCTACCATGGTCTGCCCTCCCCCTTCCGGGACACCAATCTACCATATGCGTGTAGACCGCCTTCTTCGCGCACCAAGGACACAAGGGGTGGCCGCTCCGCGAAAACAACGGCAATGCCAGAGCGGGAATCTCAAGCGCCGGCTGATTCACCCGAACTTGGTTCATACCGTCTCCGTCCCTAAATATTCCGTCCGCAAAAAGAGTAATGGACCTGTAAACCCATCCCTTCAACCCAAGTTGCACCGAGCCACCCGCTTGAAGGTGAGGAACTTCATTACGAGAAATTCCAACTACGAGCATAGTCGCCCACTCCCATTCCGGCGTCCACCCCGCCTTGCGGATGAATGTCGGGTTGAAGTGGACGAAAGCGCCAAGCGCAACACGGGACAGTTCGCTCTGCCCAACGGGCAATAGACCGCGAATGGAACGCTCTTCGCTTTGAGGATTCTTGTTGTCGTTTGACATCGGTCCTCCTATGGATATAACACTATGAAATGGGACTTATGTCTATAAGGTGGAGATGCCTATTTGAATCTTGCCACCTCCCGCTTCAATTTCTCCTGTTTTGGATGCCCCGTCAAGTGACCTTACAATCGCTTTTGCGCCTGTCTTTCTAATCAGCTCTTTCTCGTGTTCTTCAATCGTCCTAATGACTTCCTCGCCGCCGGCGATATGAAGCGTTATTATGTCGCCGACCGTTAATCCGGCCCGCTTTCTCAAGTCGTTCGTCTGGCGAATCAGCTCGCGTAAAAGCCCGAGACGAAGCAATTCCGGTGAAAGCGCCGTATCCAATTCCACCGCTCGCTCGCCGTCGGCCGACGCGACCTCAAGAACATTCACCTCATCCTTTATTATGTCCAAATAATCGTCTGAAATGTTTGCGCGCGTCTTCACTGTCAACTTGTTGAGCGTTTGACGCACAGAAATGTTCGCCTTCATGCGTTCGTCAAGAGCAAGCGACACCAATGCGCGAACCTCCTCCATATCTTGCAGTACACCGCAGTCAATTACAGTCGCCTCCGGCCACTTGGACAAATGCACCGAATCGCCTTCGGCGCCGATTTCTTTCCAAATGTGCTCGGCCATAAACGGCGCAAAAGGAGCAATAATTTTTGAGACCGTTTCAAGCGTTTCGTAAAGCGTTCTTGAAGCGGCGTTTTTGTCGTTTAAATCCTCTCCGCGGAATCTCTCGCGACTTCGTCTGATGTACCACTGCGATAAATCGGTTACAAATTCCTGAATCTCGCGAGCCGCGGACGATAATTCGTATCCCTCCATCGCGTCGGTAACGGCGGAAACGGTTTTGGCGAGCCGCGCCATCACCCATTTATCAAGAACCGCCGACGATTTGCCGTCGGATAATGCCGGTTTTTCTCTCACGAACAGTTTGTAAAACGAAAGAACATTCTCAAGAGTGCCGAGCAGTTTATTTGAAATTTCTTTTACGCCGGCCTCCGAAAAATGCAAATTTTCCGCGCGCACAACCGAAGACGACATCAGATAGAGTCGCACGGCGTCCGCGCCGTACCGGTCAATGACTTCCATCGTGTCGGGATAATTTTTCAGCTTCTTCGCCATCTTTCTTCCGTCTTCAGCCAAAACGATTCCGTTGACAATCACATTTTTGAACGCCGGACCGTTGAAAAGAATCGTTGATAAAACATGCAAAGTATAAAACCAGCCGCGCGTCTGGTCTTGCCCTTCGGCGATAAACTCCGCCGGAAAGCCCGCCATAAACCGCTCGCGATTTTCAAACGGATAATGAATTTGCGCGTACGGCATAGAGCCCGACTCAAACCAGCAATCCAACACTTCGGGAATGCGACGGAATGTCTTGCCGTTTTTTGCGAGTATAAGGTTATCAACAAATTGTTTGTGAAGGTCTTCCACTTTTTTTCCGGACGCCTCTTCAAGCTCTTCAATGGAGCCGAGAACCAGCAACTCGCCGTCTTCACTTTTCCAAACCGGAAGAGGCGTGCCCCAATAGCGATTGCGAGAGACGGACCAATCGCGCGCTCCTTCAAGCCACGCGCCGAATCGTCCATGCTTCATATTCTCCGGAACCCAGTGAATGCTCTCGTTGTTTTTCAAAAGCTCATCGCGAATTTTTGATACTGACACAAACCACGAAGCGGTGGCAAAGTTCAAAAGAGGCGTATCACATCTCCAACACAAAGGATAACTGTGAGTTATCGGAGCGGTTTTGTATACGCGCCCCTTCCCCGCCAGCCATTCAATTATTTTTGTGTCGCTTTCGCGCGCCCTCTTCCCGGCAAAATCCGACACCTCGCCGGTGAATGTCCCGTCAATCGTGATGTGCCGGATTAATTCCAATCCCTCTCGCTTGCCGACTTCAAAATCCTCTTCTCCAAAACCCGGAGCGATATGCACTATTCCGGTTCCCTCATCAGTCGCGACGAAATCGGCCGCGACAACACGAAAAGCTCCCGCGCGGTCTTTGAAATACGGAAACAGCGGCTCGTATTTTTTTCCGACGAGCACACTGCCTTTAATCTTTTCAATGACTTCAAACTGTCCGTCCAGCATTTCCTTTCTTGATTCCGCCAAAATGTATTTTTCTCCGTTCTGTGAAACCCTTATGTAATCAAGCTCCGGATTCACCGCCAACAGCATATTTCCGGGAAGCGTCCATGGCGTCGTTGTCCATGCCAAAAATGATGTTCCCGGTTCGCCGGCATCGCCGAATTTGAGAGTTACCGCTATGTCGGTCAAATCAGTGTAATTCTGCCCGACCTCGGACGCGGAAAGAGTTGTGGCGCACCGCGGACAAATGTGAATCGGGCGAAAACCCTCATACAACATTCCCTTGTCGTGCAATGATTTGAACACCCACCACACCGACTCCATATACGACTTGTCCATCGTGTGATAAGCGTGTTCCATATCCACAAAACGACCAAGCCGCCTCATCACGACCTTCCACTCCTTCGCGTATTCAAGAACTTTGCTTCTGCACGCATCATTGAACTCCTTCACTCCAAACGCTTCAATGCGCTGGCGCGTTCCCAAATCCAATTCCTTCTCCACTATGTTTTCAATCGGAAGCCCGTGACAATCCCAACCCCAAACGCGTTCTACTCGTCTTCCGCGCATAGTCCAAAACCTCGGCACGACATCCTTCATCGTTGAAGCCACGATATGCCCGTAATGCGGAAGACCGGTTGCAAACGGCGGACCGTCAAAAAAAACATAGGACTTGTCAGATGGTCTTTCTTCAACCGACCGTTCAAAAATTCTATTCGCTTCCCATTCGGCTAAAACCTTCTCCTCTCGTTCTTTCGCGCTCAATCTTTCTTGCATAGTTACAAAAGAGTATCCGATTTCCGCCAAAATAACAACAGAATAAAAAACAGACGGCAGTAGTTTCTTTACCGTCCGGTTTAGAGCACTACGGCATGCGCCTGCCGTAGATCCTCTTCATGCCCGAGAGGCGTGAATTGACCTTCCATCTATGGATCCACTTCAACTCTTCTCTTCCGACCTCGTCCATCTCTGCGGCATCGCGTGTCCTTAGTTCTTCATCCGAGAGAATACGCAAAACAACCCCAGTCCTCTTATTTTGCTTCAAATCACCAGAATGTGTCTTGTCGCTCATTTTCTGTCCTCGCTGAAGTGGGTAACAGACTAGGATCTAACCTGTGTACTCGTCTGTCATTCTACCGCCATTTTGATTATACATATCCGAAAAAAATATAACAAATATAAAAACAGACGAGAAGAAGTCAACTTCGTCGTCCGAGCTAGTCCTTAGCGTTTCCGAACCCCCATCGCGTCAGCATATCACGACGCAACTCCCCATAAGTACGAATCGTTCGCGGGATGTTGACCCGCAGGTAACACAGCCGGCAGACAAGTGTGTCGTGGTGCTCCGTCGTGCGACGGCGGTCAATGAAGCCACTACAAGTTCCACGAACTTCATTGCAACCTCAACTTGGCGTTTGCTTGGCATTTCATTTCCCTTTCACGGTATGGAATGCTGAACATCTGTATTATTACAGCACATTTACCGCTGTGTCAAAAACAATCCTAATCGTCTTACCCCTCCTAACCTCCCCTTTTCAGGGGAGGGAATGTTCTATCGTTTCCCTCAATATCTAAAATTCCTTGATTCCCCGATTCCCTGATTCATTGATTCTCTGATTCCCTGATTCCCTTTCTTCCCTTCCACCCATACGCTATACTCCATATGATATGAATATCTTCATTGGCGCGGACCACAGAGGACATAAAAGAAAGAGAGAGTTGATAGAATGGCTGGAAGCCATGGAACATTCGGTAGAAGACCTCGGCGCCCACAATCTTGACCAAGAAGACGACTATCCGGTAATTGCCAAAACCGTCGCCGAAGTCGTTTCGGCAAACGATGGCTCGTTTGGTATTCTTCTTTGCGGAAACGCCGAAGGAGTGTGCATTGTTGCAAATAAAATTGATGGGGTGCGTGCAGGAATCGGCTACTCGGTTGAAGCAATACGAAGCGCAAGAAATGACGACAACATTAATGTCTTATGCCTTCCGGCAGAAAACCAATCGCTTGAAGACGCAGAAAAGATTACCGCAACCTTTCTTGAAACGCTCTATGAAGGCGCCGAAAGACATGAGCGACGACTTAAAAAGATTGAAGAGATTGAAAAAAATAATTAACATGCGTCCAACGCAAAACAATTACGCGTTTATTGACAGCCAAAATCTCAACCTCGCTATCATAGAACAAGGGTGGTTTTTAAGTTTTCAAAAGTTTCGCATATATCTGAAAGAAAAATACAGCGTAGGACACGCATATGTATTTATCGGTTACCTGGTCGGAAATACAAAACTTTACCAATCGCTTCAAGAGGCAGGTTTTATTTGTGTATTCAAGCCCGCTCTAACTTATAAAGACGGTTCAATAAAAGGCAACTGCGATGCAGAACTAGTTTTACATGCCATGATTGACTATAATCACTATGATAAAGCAGTGATTGTTTCTGGCGATGGAGATTTCTATTGCCTCGTAAAATATCTTATCGACAATAGTAAACTCTCCGTTCTGTTAATTCCAAACAGATTTAAGTTTTCGGCTCTATTAAGATTCAAAGAGATCCGTCCGTATCTAAGATTTATGAACGACCTACGAGAAAAGCTCTCGTATAAAAGAAAAGACCCAGCAAGGACAAAACCTTGAAGGGCAATCTTTTCCATTGGTGATCTTGTTCTATAATAGCACACATTAGATATTTGTCAATACCTTATGGCCATAATCATCCCAGCCATCCTCGCGGAAAACGCAGAGGACTTCACACGCAAGCTTTCACAACTTCCGTCAGGTGTGGATATGATCTCCATTGATGTTATGGACGGAACCTTCGTGCCGACAAAAAGCTTTCACGACGCGGAAACGATAGCGATGTTGGACACCGAAGTTTTTTTTGAACTGGACCTAATGGTGAATAGCCCTCTTCCAATCATTGAAGCGTTCGCAAACTCGCCGCAAACCGTCCGCGCCATCGTCCACGCCGAAATAAATGACGACGCTCGTTCAATACTGACCGCCATCAAAAATCTCGGGCTTGAATCGGGCATCGCTCTTCTTCCGAAAACCGACATAGACGAATATGAACATCTGTACAATGTTTGTGATGTGGTGCTGATTCGCGGGAACGAACCCGGCCGCGCCGGGCGCGAGATGCTTCCGGAGACGATAGAAAAAGTTAAAAATCTCCGCTCCAAATACCCAGAACTTGCCATATCGGTTGATATCGGAGTCAACGACAAAACCGTTCCGGCGCTCGTTGACGCGGGCGCAACATATCTCTGCGTTAATTCAGCGATTTTCGCGGCAACAAATCCGGCAGAAGCTTACAATTCACTGCAAAAACTGGCCGAAAAATAATGTATCCACAGCCACCTCCCAAAGCGGTTGTTTCCGTGCTATACTGAATTCCACAAAAATATGAGAAAACTATTTATCGTGTTAGTCGTCCTCGGATTCGCCGCCGGAATTCACGCTCTGTCTGGGCGGCCAGACGCTCTCGCTTCAGTAACGATTCAATCCGGAGACCTTATTCGCGGTCAGACATTCAACGCGGTTTATTATTACGGCAAAGACGGGTTCCGATATGTGTTCCCGAACGAGAAAACATACTTCACATGGTATTCGGATTTTAACGGAGTGAAGATGATTCCGGATTCACAGCTCGGCGAAATTCAAATCGGAGGCAATGTTACTTATAGACCCGGCGTAAAGATGATAAAGATTAACACTGATGCGAAAACATACGCTGTTGATGCCGGAGGTGTCCTGCGGCATGTAACAGGCGAACAAGTTGCGAAGGACTTATACGGAAATGTATGGAACAAACAGATTGATGACGTGCCGGACGCATTTTTTGCAAATTACAAAGTCGGCGACCCGATAGGATTGTCGTCTGCATTCAATCGTAGCGCCATAACAGCTTACGCGGACACGATTAATAACGACAAAGGTCTGCAATCGCCTGCGGTAGTTACGATAAACGACAGCGGATATTCTCCTTCAAGCGTGAATATTGAAGCCGGACGAGTTGTAAAATTCACAAACGGCGGAACCATCAATCACACCGTGTCCGCAGACGACCTGTCCTGGGGTTCCGGTACTATGAATGCTGGCAAAAGTTTCAGCAGAAAATTCTCCAAACCAGGCACATATTCATTCTTTGACACATACAATTCACAACTCACCGGAGCGATAATCGTTCAATAATTACAGTGAGTCCAAACGAGGCGCCGCGCCTCGTTTTCGTTTGCATCATATTCCTGCGTATTCCTTATAGGACTTACGCATTTGGATGAGATGCTAGCGCTGGACTGAGGAAAAATTGGAGACATACAAGCATATGGTGATGATTTTTCCGAGGGAAGCGCAAGCATATCGCCAAATGCGTAAGTCCTACTTTGTTCTCTCTCTTCTCCACTTTCCATGCCCCTGCTACAATAAGCCAATGTTACACCTACACGACGATAAACTGCGCAAGCTTGAAGAACTGGCAAATGCATTGCGGCACGACATTATTAAAATGCTAGTGAAGGCCGGCTCCGGGCATTCCGCAGGACCGCTCGGATTGGCTGATATTTTTTCAGCGTTATATTTTCATATTTTGAATCACCGTCCGAGCGAACCGAATTGGCAAGGGCGCGACCGTCTGTTTGTAAGTAACGGCCATGTTTGTCCGGTAATGTACGCCGCGCTGGCGCATTCCGGATATTTCCCGAAATCCGAGCTGATGACCCTGCGACGACTCGGTTCGCGTCTGCAAGGACATCCGGAACGCGGCGCGTTGCCAGGAATTGAAAACACCAGCGGTCCTCTCGGAAACGGTTCTGCGCAGGCGGCAGGCGCCGCATACGCCCTGCGTTTGAAAAAATCGCCGGCGCATGTCTACTGTATTCTCTCCGATGGCGAACTGGAAGAAGGAATCACATGGGAAACGGCGCTTTTCGCTCACAGAAACGCGCTTTCAAATATGACTTGGATTATTGACCGCAACAACAT
>CAYIOW010000026.1:0-12308 GCA_964365275.1 uncultured Gammaproteobacteria bacterium | reverse complement strand
AAAGAAGGAGGAGGATATAACCATGAAACACTGAAAGGTCATACCGACTGGGTGCTTACCCTCCAAGTCCTTCCGGACGGCCGCATTGTTTCAGGAAGCCAGGACAATACCATTAAGATATGGGACGGGAAGAAGGTGATAGGATAAGATGGATTATGTCTGAATACTACAAGGCGAACCGCAAGATGGGATTGTACGACCCGAAAAGCGAAAAGCCGTTTCGGGTGTCGCGAACAAAGGTGGACTTGTTTTTGAATTGCCAGAGGTGTTTTTATCTTGACCGTAAATTAGGTGTGGCACGCCCGCCGGGTTTTCCGTTTTCGTTGAACTCGGCTGTTGATACTCTATTAAAGAAAGAATTTGATATTCATCGCGCGAACAAAACTGCGCATCCTCTAATGAAGTCGTATGGTGTGGACGCGGTGCCTTTGGCGCATCCAAAAATGGACGAGTGGCGAGACGCTATTACCCGCGGTGTGTCGTTTTTGCATGAGCCGACAAATTTTCGGTTGACTGGCGGTGTTGACGATATTTGGGTGAATCCGCAAGGTGGGTTTATCGTTGTGGACTATAAGGCGACGGCGAAAGACGGTGAAGTAAGTTTGGACGCGCCGTGGCAAATTGGGTATAAGCGACAGATGGAGTTTTATCAGTGGCTTCTTCGTAAAAGCGGTTTTGAGGTTTCAAAACGAGGATATTTTGTTTATTGCAACGGCAAGACCGACCGCGCGGCGTTTGACGGGAAGTTGGAGTTTGATGTTGTTCTTTTGCCTTATGATGGCGATGATTCGTGGGTTGAACAGACGATTCTGGATGCGAAGAAATGTTTGGATGGTTCAAAAATACCGACAGCCGGCGAAGCATGCGATTATTGCGCGTATATTGATGCTGTAAATAAAACAGACATTGTGTCTGGGAAAAAACAAGCGTTGTTACTTTAATGGACGATGTTCTATTTTATCTTTGAAGTATTCTTGTATTTCAGATTCATCGTCTCCATTTTCACGCATACATTGTTCAAGCCGAACGCGACCATATTTTGCTGTCATTATTTTCGGTAAATGACGCCAGTGGCTTGGACGAAGAGTCGCAAGCGCGGAATGTGCGAACCTTCTACCGTCTTCAATACTGTTCGCTACCGTTTCAGCTAACGCGATGCTAGGTATTGCGTCCGTTACAGCTGTAGCGAGTTTAAATTTAAAAACACAAATATGTTTTTTAATTTGTTCCCGTACATTATCAGGGAGATTCGGGATTTCTAAAAACATCTCGTAAGTATTTACGAATTTAACAGCCATTACTCCGGCGGTTGACATAAATGGAGCTACTGCGGTTAGCCAATCGTCTCCGCCTTTCATTTGTTCTTGCATCAGCGCAGAAACTATACTCAATTCATTTTTTTCAATCATATTGATATGAGCTAAAAGCTCTTCGTGCAACGAATTCAGCGTCGTGTCCGGTGTGGCGTAGTTCAATAGGAGGTCAATCACAAACGGGTTTTGTTCCGGGTTGCTAGTAAATAACGACAATCTTTTGTGTATGGTTTGAAGAAGCCGTTCAGGGTTAGCAAACAATCCATCTATGTCTATCATGCCGTGAATGCGCTCGTGCTCAATAATATTATCATGCGCTTCGCGCGGAAGGTCTGGATACACGCGAATAACGGGAACTCCTTTCGGTTTTTCGCCGAATGTTCTTTTATCTATCGCTTTGTCGTAAATTATCAAATCAAACGCACCTTTTTTATATAATAGGTTTTTTGCTGTATCCGGTCTCAAGTCAAACGATTCCAGGTCGGTCTTAAACGATTTCGGGTTAGTTTTGT
Source organism: uncultured Gammaproteobacteria bacterium (assembly GCA_964365275.1). GTDB lineage: Bacteria > Patescibacteriota > Patescibacteriia > UBA9934 > UBA11717 > CAYIOW01. The sequence continues at coordinate 10,483 of CAYIOW010000026.1, read as the reverse complement.
ATTCGTCCAAGCGGAGGCGCATTTTTTGAAGCGCGTCAAACGATGCGAATACGGATGACAGCACAAAGAGTTCATTATTTTGCATTAGCGCTTGAAGTTCGCGCCTTTCTTGTCTTTCGTTTTTCGGAAATATCTGAAATGGGTCTTGCTCGTCAACAACATCAAAGTCCAAGTCGAAAATCGTGTTTAAAGAAGTATCTGCATCGTATTTTAAAACTATATGTGTGAGTTCCTGCATCCTATGATAATCGCGCATAAGTTTATCCGGCACGGATGATTCAAACTTTCTGCGAGCCCCCGCGAGTTCGGAGAGGACATCAATTTTTCCGCCCGATTCATCAAAGCGTTTTTGTATATCTATTATTGATGAATAGACCGCAGAAACGCGTTCTACATCGCGAAGTAGTTCGCTGACAAGGTTTTCGTGGCGTTCCTTCCATGTCTCGCCGGATTCCATTATGTGCGCAATTTTGGGTGACCATTCATTCATATAACAGAAGTATAGCGTATCTCGGCGGTGTGTTATAATTTCTCCATGTTAGCGCATCAACACAGGTCTTTTACTCTGGGATCGATTATCGTAGTGCTATGTTTGGGCGCGGTGGCGCTATCGTTATTGTTCTTGAAGACACATCCGGAACATATAATCGTAAAAAGCTCTGACGGTGTCGTTGAAGTTGAAGGAGATGTGCCGTCTTCGGTGAGCATCTCAATACTGCGAGATGATGGAGCGTCCGCGAAGAAGTGGACTGCGGTGGATGGCGGCATATACATTGTTGAACCAAATGACATTGTTCTTCCGGTGCCGGTTGTCGTCAGAATAAAAATCGGCGAACGCACGGACGACAATGATTATGCCATTGGATATTTTGATGTTGAACGAAGCGTTTGGTTGCCGCAGGAAACGACCAAAAACGAAGAGGCGGGATTTTTTGAAACGGAGACGACGCATTTTTCGCCATGGGCGCTTCTTCGCATTCCGGAAAGCGTTGAAATTGCCGATAACGATTTGTTTGCGTTGTTTGACGCGGCGAGAGCCGGTTTGCCGAAGAGTATGAGAACATATCAGATAGATACGGCGTACTCCACGATTGACGGCGATTTTATTTTGTTGCGGGAGAATGCGTCTTCGCAAAAGTGTCCGGCTGAAGACAGACAGGTTCGCGAGGAAGGTGAGAGAATTAGCATTGACCGTGTCGTGTCGGCCGGCATAAACGGCGTTGACACCGATATTACATTGCGCGCGATGGTATCTTGGACATTCGGCGACTCGTGCGCGGCATATTAGCAGACATATCCACAGGACACATCGTTTGGTTCATGTTATAATAATCTAAACTTAAAATAAGAAGGAGGAAATATGCCAGCTAAACAAATGTTGCCCGGTCATTTAACACAAACATCTAAAACAAAAACTATGAAAAAGAAAAAAGCGTTCGTGGCGCCAATCCCTTCGCATGTATGTTCAACCTGTATGCCGATGGGAGAAACGCAAATTATAGCGATGTTGCTGGTAGCTGTGTTTGGGCTCGCGAGCGTTTTGTCGGTTGCGGTTTTTTCAATGCAGGAACAGAAGGACACTATTGGTCAACAGGCGATACTGATTGAAACGCTCCAAGTGCCAACGGAATAATCCCCAACAAATAAATGACACTCAAATTGGGTGTCTTTTTTGTGGAACAAATCAGGGATGAGGATAGGAAAAAAATAACCACTTTTTTCGTACCTACGAAAAAAGTGGTTATTTAATACTTCGGAGTAGACGACTTTATAAGTTTTTTGTATAGTACTTTCACTATGAAAAAAACACTTCCATTTCTTGTCTCGTTATCTGCGATTTTATTCTTTGGAGCAGGATGCGCGAGCGCGCCTTCAGAGCCGGTCGGCAAACCAAACACCGAACTTGAACAGACGCTCGGGACTCAACCGGAGACACCTCAATCTTTATCAATACCTTCTGTGATTACACTTGATTCGTTTACTGCGATTCCGACATCGTTTCCCGGCGTTTTACGGGACGCAGACCGTCTTGGGCGCTCGGCGACAATTAAAACGACCAAAGGTAACATCGTCGTTGAACTTTACGGAGACGCCGCGCCGAAGACGGTTTCCAATTTTCTGGTTCTGGCAAAAACCGGTTTTTATGACGACCTAACTTTTCATCGTCGCGAAGAAGGATTCGTGATTCAAGGAGGTGACCCGAACGGAAACGGAACCGGAGGTCCGGGATACAAGTTTGAAGACGAGCTCGGAGGCGCCTACACGAAATACGACCGCGGAGTTCTCGCGATGGCAAATAGCGGCCCAAACACCAATGGCAGTCAGTTCTTCATAATGCTTGCGGACTATCCGCTCCCGAATAACTACACAATTTTCGGCAAAGTTTCGAAGGGAATGGATGTAGTGGACAAAATCAAGGTTGGAGACGATTGGAGCACGATTGAAGTAAAGTAAGTCAAACGACGCAGGACTTTAACATAATAGGACTTACGCAATTATGCGGGCGCCACACACTGTCCCGAAAATGCGAAATGCTGAAGTCCAACAGCGTTATGTGGCCGGATGGCCGAAGTACGAGGTTGTCCGGCTTCAGGTCCTTGTACACCACGCCAAGCGGTCCCTCCTTATCGCGGAGCGAGTGCAGGTACTGGAGCGCGAGGCAAACCTGTCGCAGTATCTCCAGCGAGGCGAGCGCAGGCGCCGGACCGCGCTTCAACACCTCGCGGAGGTTCTCTCCGTCAACTAAGCTCATGGCGATAAAGTGATTGTCGCCATCCTTGCCGCGTGAGTGCATCCGAACTATGTGCGGGTGGACGCATCGCGAACCGACACCCCACTCGTCTTCAAAAAGCTCCATTGTGTTTTGCGTGGGATTTACTACCACCTTGAGCGCGACCGACTTACCGCCGTGTCCGCGTGCCCTGTACACATTTCCCATACACCCAACACCAATCACAGCTTCCACTGTGTACTCTCCGAACTGATGCGTAAGCATTGTTCCTCCTGATGTGCGTGGAAAACCAGAGCAAAGATATGTTATTTTTTCGTTTTCGTCAACCCTACCATCGCGTTCATATTCCCTGTATCATATTCGCATGAAAACGCTGACCGAGAAGACATTTTTTCATTTTGTGAAATGCCCGCGATGGGTATCGCGAGACATTATTCATGGTAAAGAGTTAGACAAGCTGGAAGATTTGCTTTTGGATGACAGCGTTTTTCCGGAAATTCGGCTGGGGGTCTTGAAGTCGCGCGGAGAGTTTGAACATATCACGGACGAAGACCAAGACGATGCGGCAATGCGAACGCTGTCATTTATGAAAAGCGGGGCGAAAACTATCGCCGGAGGAGTTCTGATAGACGAACATTGGGTTGGCAGACCGGATGTATTGGAACGTGTTGAAGGGAAAAGCGACCTTGGCGATTACTATTATGTCGCGGTTGATGTGAAACGGTTGCACATTGCGGAGCAGATAAAGGACCCGCACAAATTGCAGGGCGCGTTTTATGCCGAACTTTTGTTCCGTGTTCAGGGCGTGAAGCCGAATAGCGGTTATATTTTGTCTCCGGAAGGTGCGATATTGCGTTATGATTTGGAAAGTTTTGAAGCCGACTTTGCACTCACACTTTCCGAGATTGAAAAAATTTTGGCGGGCGAAGAGCCGGCGCATATTCTGACATCCGGTTGCAAAACATCTCCATATTTCGCAATGTGTGTTGACGAAACCGAGAGTTGCGACGATATCGGATTGCTGAATAGGATTCAACGGGAAGAAGTTGATGAATTGAAACGAGCCGGTGTTTCAACCGTGCTTGAGCTTGCGCTTGCTGATTCCAAAATGCTTTCTCAAAAACTTTTGGACATTGACGACGAACGATTGCGTTTTTTGCAGACGCAGGCGATTGCGATGAAAGAGCGACTGCATAAAGTGTGGGAGAAAGTTGAGTTCCAAAAGTCGGATTATGAAATTTATTTTGATGTTGAATCGGACCCGCTTCGGGATGCGGATTACTTATTCGGCGTTTTAATCGTTGAGAAAACAGCGGACGGTTCGTTCAGCGAACGGTACGAAGCGTTTATTGCGGAGCGGCCGGAAGACGAGGGGAAAGCATTCACCGCATTCACCGCGCTTTTAGATGAACACCAAGACGCTCCTGTTTATCATTTTGGCTGGTATGAAATCAGCGTCTTATCGCGAATGATGGAAAGATACGGCGCGCCGGAGGGAGCAAAGCAGTCATTCGCGAATAATTTTATTGACCTCAACGCTTTTCTGCGCGGCAAAATAATTTTTCCGCTTTCATTCTATTCGCTGAAGGATTTGGCTAGGTATATCGGTTTTGAGTGGCGAGCGGAAGATGCCGGAGGCGTAAATTCAATAAGGTGGTATCATGAATGGCTGGAGACGGGAAACCGCGCGTTTTTGGAACGAATTCGCCAATATAACGAAGACGATGTTCGCGCGACGCGGAAGCTGAAAGAGTGGGCGGAAGAACAAGGGAAAGGAATTGGAGAATTAAAGAATTGAGGAATGTGATAATAATGATTTGTTACATATGTTCCCGTCATTGTTAAGCGCGGCGATAGGCGTTTGCGTCGCGCTCGTTCTCGCGATTCCCGCTTTTGTTGTTGAATGGCGGCACCGCAAGCATGGCGACCATCCTTTTTTGGTTGATATTGATTTCTGGCGCGGGAAAAAACTTACCGACCGCGAGTCGTTTTTGCTCGGTCTGTTAATACACTTATGTCTCGGTCTCTTCTTCGGTCTCGCTTATCCATTCTACGGACAACTCGTTGAAGTCGCATGGGGCTGGTGGCCAAACCCGTTGTCTTTTTCGTGGCTTTCGCTTCTATATTTCGTGATTGACTTGTTCTTCCTTCAAAATATCATCGTTCTTCCTTTCCTCGGCGCCGGTTTATTTGGCAGAAAAGAAGCTCGTTTCATCTGGCTTGAAACACTTATAACACTTCTGCTGTTCGCGTTTCTTTATGGCGCAGTCGTTCATTGGTTTGGCGGTGGATGGTTCCAATCATATTCATTCCTTGATTCATTGATTCCATGATTCAGTTGCCAGTTACCCCCGTTTCCGTTGCATACGCAATTGAGCTTTTGAACGACCAGATGTTCCGTATGGCGGGACCGGATTTTTTGGTTGAAGGGGAAGTCGCCGGGTTCAATGTGTCGCAGGGAAAGTGGGTGAGGTTTGATTTGAAGGATTCGGAAGACGGCGCGCTTCTGAAGTGTTTTATGACGACATATCAAATGACGGTTCCGATAGAGAATGGTATGCGAGTTATCGTTCGCTCAACGCCGAAGATTTATCCGAAGTACGGCCAGCTCACATTAAATGTAAGCTCGGTTGAATTGTTGGGAGCAGGCGCGCTTCAGGCGGCTCTATTGAAATTGCGTAAACAGTTGGAGAGTGAAGGATTGTTTGATGAAGGCAGGAAACGAGAATTGCCGAGGTTTCCGGAGCGAATTGGTTTAATCACAAGTCGTGATGCGGCGGCATACACCGATGTGCTTCGGATTTTGCAAAATCGTTGGAGCGGAATTGAAGTCGTGTTTACGCATGTTCAAGTTCAAGGTGAAAGAGCGCCGGCCGATATCGTATTCGCAATTAAAACTATGAACTTGCTCTCGAAAAACGAGATGCCCGAAGTTTTAATCGTAACCCGTGGCGGAGGAAGCGCGGAAGAAATGATGGCATTCAACAACGAAGCGGTTGTGCGCGCGGTTTTTGGAAGCGCGATTCCGACCGTGGTTGCTATCGGTCATGAACGAGACGAATGTCTTGCCGAACTCGCCGCCGATGTTCGCGCGTCCACACCTTCAAACGCCGCTGAAAGGGTCGCGCCGGACAGAGTTGCGGTTGCCGGATATGTTGAAAATATCGTTGATGCATTTTCAAACCGCTTTGAAGACGCTTTGCGTTATGACGATATGCTCGTTGAACAGCAGGTAAACCGCTTTGCCGGAGCTCTTCGCGTTTTCGGCGAGCGCGTTCGCTCGGCGGCAGAACGCGCCGCGAGGCATGGCGACATTTTGCTGTTGCATATCGCGCGATTTTCGGAAACTGCGGACGGCTTTACGAGATTGCTTGGCGAATTGAATCCGGCGAAAGTGCTTTCGCGCGGATACGCTTTGGTGCGAAAGGGCGGGAAAATCGTCAAAAAGGCGACGGAGCTTGAGAAAGGGGACTCACTTCGGGTACAATTCGCCAGCGGTTCGGCAAACACGATAGTGAAGAACATAATCGTTGCCTCTAATATCATCATTAACTCCACCTCCCCCTACCCCCTCCTCGGAGAGGAGGGGAGGCAAAGTTGAGCCGAAGTGATAAAGAGCTGTTGACATATGAAGAAAACATCACCACAATCCTTCAAAGAAGCACTAATCGAGCTTGAAAATATCGCCGAGAAGTTTGAGGCGGGAGATTTAGATGTTGAAAAGGGTCTGAAGGATTATGAACGCGGGTTGGAGCTTGCGGCATTTTGCAAAAAGAAACTCGCGAATTTGGAGGTGCGCGTAAAAGAAATTCAATCAAAACATTTAATATGAGCGCAAGGCGCTCGTTTTTATTATGGCGTTATTTGTTGTCTCCATTGGCGGTTCGCTAATTGCTCCAAAGACAGGAATTGATATTGAGTATCTTCAGTCGCTTAGAAGATTTATTTTGAAGCGAGTTAAGTGTGGCGATAGATTCGTTCTTATCTCCGGCGGAGGACAAATCGCTAGGGCGTATCAGAACGCCGCGCGCGATGTCGTAGGACTTACGAGAGACGACTTGGATTGGCTCGGGATCCACTCCACGCGGTTAAACGCGCATCTCCTTCGCACGATTCTTCGCGATGTCGCATGCCCCGTTATTTCAAAAGACCCGTCGCGTATTCGTAAAACAAAGCTCCCGGTTCAAGTCGCGGCCGGATGGAAGCCAGGATGGTCAACCGACTATGTCGCCGTAAGAATCGCGAAACGATTGAAAGCAAATATGGTTTTGAATTTGTCGGATATTGACGGTGTTTACGACAAAGACCCGCGAAAATTCAAAAACGCTAAACTTGTGGAACGCATATCGTGGCCAGATTTTCGCGAAATGGTCGGTTCTGAATGGAACCCAGGCGCGCATGTTCCGTTTGACCCGGTTGCCTCGCGCTTGGCGCATACATCTCATATTCCTGTCGTCGTCGCGAGTGGTCGCGACTTCAAAAACATTGCGCGCATTCTGGATGGTAAGCTGTTTATTGGGACAAAGATTGAATAAAAAAGAAAACACTCGTCAGAGCGCTTTCTTTATCGTAGCGATTATTATTTCAATGTTACAGTCGCGCCTGCGGTTTCAAGGGCTTTCTTCATTGTCTCGGCGTCTGCTTTAGGAAGACCCGCTTTTACCACTTTCGGCGCGGCGTCTACAATGTCTTTGGCTTCTTTTAGTCCAAGACCCGTTGCTTCGCGCACGGCTTTGATTACATTAATCTTTGCGTCTCCGGCGGCGGTGAGTTCAACATCAAAGGATGTTTTCTCTTCTGCGGCGGTGGCTTCGGCTCCGGCGCCCGCGGCGGCCATCATCATTGGAGCGGCGGCGGACACGCCGAACTTCTCTTCTAAAATCTTCACAAGCTCCGAGAGGTCTAATACGGACATCTTTTCAATGGATTCCACGAGCGCCTGGAACTTTTCCGGCACAACGGACTTCGTTTCGTCTGACATAAAATAAGGGAATTAATGAATTGGGGAATTTGTACGATGAACTTTATGCGGCTTTCTGCTTCTGAATAGCTTGAAGTGCCACAACGAGTCCGCGGATATTTCCTGAAAGCGCTTGTACGAAGCCGGATGCCGGCGCGTTCATCGTTCCAACGAGCTTTTTCAGAAGCTCTATTCTGCTCGGGACTTTGGACAGTCGCACCATTTCGTCTTGACTTGCGGCGCGGCCCTCAAAAGCTCCGCCGAGAATTTTTACCGCTTCATGTGTTTTTGCAAACTCGGCGATTAGTTTCGCGGGCGCGATTTCGTCTTCAAACCCGAATAGCGCCATTACGCTTTCCGGAAGTGTGGTTGGGTCCACATCCTTCAACTCGGTCGCATCTACCGCGCGTTTGAAAAGCGTCTTCTTCGCGACGCTAATTTGGACTCCTTCGCCTCTTGCTTTTCTGCGAAGCGTTTCCAAGTCCTTCACGGGAACTTGAGCGAACTTCGCGAAGACGAGGGTTTTCGCTCTGCGAAACTTATCCGCGAGCGAGGATACGACTTCCTCTTTTTCTTGGCGAGACATTGCCATAGGCATACGACCTTTATAGTGAGCCGATTAGCCCACCTTGAAATAAAAAGACGGCACATTTCGCCGTAGACATTAAGAAAACAATATGTTTTCTACCTGCACGGCGGATTAAGCCTTTTACCCCTCTGCAAACTCGGGGTTTTCGGCGGCCGTGGTCTTTGGTGAAACTTGATGGGAGTATAAAGGAAGCGAGTAAAAGCGTCAAGCGCCACGCTCTTTTTGAAATACTCGCGTCTTGACCGGGGTTTTATCGTGATAGTATTTTACATTGACGGTTGGAACAAAGTCATCGCTCCAAGATGAAAATGTTACCTCTGCCGCAGTAGTATCGTCTTCCGCGACATATATTGCACGAGACACCGCTTTTTCAAGAGCTTCTCCTATTCCATCTTTCATACCGGACTTGCATCCCATTAATATTATTGGCGCGTTCTTTGAGAAATAGGATTCTATTCTATTACTTCCCGAACCGCGAAGATGCTCTTTTCTGATAGCGCCGGGTACTCCTGTCTTTGGATTATCTCCATCGTCGGCGCTAAAAACGATGTGTTCTCCGCCGTGGCTATGTGTCTCAACAATGGCGAATCTAAACGGTTGGTCTTTATATTGTCTGTGGAGCGACACAAGTTTTCGCACAGCGTCAAGACCGTTTTTCCCTTCAACGATTCTAATGGTAACTCCGGTTGGTAATTGACTGACTATGTCGCGCAGTTCTTCGTGCATTGCGGTGAATCCGTCTCCCCAATCTCGATAAGTTGTGAGGACTACGCCGTAGGGAATCTGTTGGGACGATTCCTCAAATTGTTTTGCAAGAATGTCGGCGCCGTATCTGTGAAACGCGCGTATGCCGTATGTGTCAAAAAGAAACCTGGCGCTTCCGTGGTGAACGCTCTCAAGGTCGGCGATTGTGCCGAAATAATTTGGAATATCAGGATTTAGCGGAGAGGCGGGGTCGTCGCTTCCTTCTTTGTTCACCATCGTTACATCGTAGAGCATTGAACGGCCGGGTTCAATTTCCCAAGGCAGTCCGTATGTTTCCATTAATTGGCGGTGAATGTCGGTGAGCGTCGCAGCGTCTTCAGGGTCAGTTTTTTCAATTGAATTCTCAAGAAATTCGGCAAGGTCGTCCGGGTTTATTTTGCGATCGCCGCAGGCTTTAAGAATACTTTTCTTTGTGAACTCTTTCGGTCTTTGAAAATTCTCGGGGTGTTGCAATCCTGTCTCCATAAAACGGGCTTATTGTTTTAACGATATTTCAAACAGTCCGTTTTGAGCGAAGACGGTCAAGATTTCGGTTTTCGGGTCAACCGTTATGCCTGTTGCGGATTTGAAATCGTCTTGTGTGTATTGGCGAACAAGGACGAACGGGTCTTTTTGGAGGACAACTACGCGGCCGAAAACGGAATCCAGAAGATATATGAGCGAATTATCAGAGTCAGTCCAAATGTCGGAAAGATTTTGCAGAGGCGGGTCTATTACGGATAAATCAAGCGGAAGTTCCGCTCCGCGGTCAAAATGCCGCAGGCGCGTCTGTTCGGCGAGCCAAACGGAGCTGTCAACGGCGATTGAAACTGCCGATGAAATGTCTGACGGCGCGGAAAGCCACGGTGTCGCTTGCCCGAGGTCTCCGCCGTTCGTTATTTGGTGGCGGAATATCTGATTTTTTGAAGGCGCGAGCACATAAACGCGCTCTCCGTATTTTATAATTTTATTTGCCGATTCAAATTCGCCTTCCGCCGAATTTACGGATACGATTTGAAATTCAGCGCTTCCCATTTTATGTCGTAACAAGGTCCCATCGGAAGCAATGGATAGAAAACCGTCTGAAAGCGAGACGGCGGTTTTAAGCGTCCGGGAAGCGTACGCGGTTGCCGTTTGCCCGATGACGCCGTTCTCAATACCATAAATATCGCCGTTATCAAAAATAACGGCGCTGTTGGTTCTGGCAATCGGTGCGCCCGGAAGCGCAATAATTTGCGCGTCTGTTTTTACGGTGTGCCGCAGATTTTCCAAAGACACTCGGACGGTCTTCATCAAACCTTCTTTTCGCGCTATGTCTTTTTTCTTTTTTGCCGGAAATTCCGTTACGCTTGCCTCTCCGGACGACGAACGGAATCGTTGAACGGGCGCCGTGAGCGACCTCGCGCTCTCGAAAACGTCTGGCAGCATGGGTTGACCGATTCGGCGCAATCTGTAACCA
>CAYIOW010000025.1:0-12884 GCA_964365275.1 uncultured Gammaproteobacteria bacterium | reverse complement strand
CGGACGGCCGCATTGTTTCAGGAAGCTCGGACAATACCATTAAGATATGGGACGGGAAAAAAATTTGAATTACAATAAGATATGAATAAGCCGATTTTTGAGAAAAAAAATGTTTTGGTAACCGGTGGCGCAGGGTTTATCGGTTCACATTTGTGCGACGCGCTGATTCGCTCCGGTGCGCGGGTCGTTTGCGCTGATAATTTTTCAACGGGTATAGAGCGCAATATAGACGGCTTGCTTCGCGACCCGAATTTTCAATTTCTGCGGCTGGATGTGTCCGAGCCGTTTAATTTGGAAACATTTCAGGAGTTGGAAGCATTCAAGATACCGTTTCAGGGTATTCAGGAGGTATATCATTTGGCAACACCAACGGCGATAAAACGATTTGACGCGTTCAAGGTGGAGACATTGAAAGCGCATAGTCGCGGAACATTGAACGCTTTGGAGCTTGCGGAGAAATATGGGGCGCGCGCGGTTTTGGCTTCGTCGTCGGTGGTGTACGGCGGAAGAACGGAGGGGCGGCTGTTTTTTAACGAAGACGATTTAGGCATTGTTGACCATATGTTGCCGAGAGCGGCATACGATGAAGGGAAAAGATTTGCCGAAACATGTTTTGAGATATACAGACAGTCAAAAGGAGTTGATTCCAGAATCGCTCGTATATTCAGAACATATGGTCCGCGAATGCCTCTTTTTGACGGGCATCTCATTCCCGATTTCATTATGAACGCTCTTGACGGAAAGCCGCTCGTGATTTACGGTGATGAGCACTTTAAGACCTCTTTGGTGTTCGTAGACGATGTGGTTGACGGTCTTATACGGCTGATGGAAGCGACGGAAAACCCAGGGCCTGTAAACATTGGGTCGGATGTGGATATGAAAATGGTGGATGTGGCAAAAACGATTTTGCAGATTACGGCTTCTTCGTCCGAAATCGGGTACGAACCAGCACTACCGTTTCTGACCGAGCTTGGTTTACCGAAAATTACAAGAGCGCGCGATGCGCTTGGATGGTTGCCGCTCGTTACGCTTGAAGCCGGACTTCAAAAAACCGTGGACGATGTTCGCGCGAACCGCATCCTTCTTTCAAGCGCGTAGCATAAGTCCAACGGGACATATTTGACCTATGATAGTCGCAGTCATTCCCGCCTACAACGAAGCGTCGCAAATCGGGGAGGTGGTTTCAAAAACCGCCCCTTTTGTTCATCAGGTAGTCGTGGTTGACGACGGTTCAAAAGACGGAACCGCCGCCATCGCGCGGAATGCCGGCGCGGTTGTCGTTTCGCATGCCGTGAATCGTGGGCTGGGCGGAGCTCTCGGAACCGGAATTCGCGCCGCTCTGCGGCTCGGAGCCGAAATAATTATTACGCTTGACGCGGACGGTCAGCATCTGCCGGAAGAAATCCCTCTGTTTGTTGAAAAGATTCGTTCCGGACGCGAAGCGGTAATCGGCACGAGAATGAAAGGCGGCAAAGGCGAAATGCCGGCGACGAGAAAAATGTTTCAGTGGGTTGGAAATGCGGTAACATTTTTGCTGTTTGGTTTATGGACGACTGACAGCCAGGGCGGATTTCGCGCGTTTTCAAAAAAAGGAGCGGAGCGGTTAGATATCAGAACAAATAAAATGGAAGTATCATCAGAGATAATCGGAGAAATAGCGCGGCTTGAGTTGTCGTGGTGCGAAGTGCCGATAACTTCGGTATACACCGATTACTCGCTTTCAAAAGGACAAAGTTTCGGGGTTGGAATTAAGACGGCATATAAATTGCTTATGCATCGCCTAAAATCATGACACTTTCTTTCATACAAATTTTGTTTGTTCTCGGCGCCTTGTTCGCAATCGCGCGAACCGTCGGCAGATTATGGGCCCGCGCAATTCCGCGAGTATGGGCGTATGTTTGGATGGGCGCATGGGTGATTTTTGGCGGAATTGCGATTCTTCCGAAAACGACCGACCTTCTCGCAGCATCGGTTGGCATCGGTCGCGGAGTTGACCTAGTTGTCTATCTCACGCTCGGCGCGTTGTTGTATGCCGTTTTTCGTCTGATGGTGAAACTTGAAAATGTGGAGAGGCAAATCACCGAAATAGTACGAGTGGAAGCGCTGAAGGGAATGCTGGAATCAATGAATTCAGGAATCAATGAATCAAAGAATGATGATGCGTCGCGAATTCCTTGATTCCCCGATTCATTGATTCACCCGTTTGTTTATGCGTATTTTGCACATCACCCCGGCGTATCCGCCATATCCTGGCGGTATTGGGTATGTGGCGGAAGCGGAGGCGCGGATGTTTGCGGATGCTGGGGAAGAGGTAGAGGTCGCGACACTTAGAGGAATCAGTGAATCTGCATCGTTGCCTCCTCCCCTGTCAATGGGAGGTGCCGATGCACGAGGCGGAGGGGTTGTTAACTTTCGCATCCACCGACTCCGGTCTGTCATTAGAACGAAAATCGCAGGTCTCCCTCTTGGGCTCATACGACTTGTGCGAAAAGATTTTGATGTAATTCATCTTCATTTTCCGTTTTTTGGCGCGCAAGAACTTCTTGTTTTGATGATGTGGTTTGGGTGGAAGCCGAGACGGCTGGTCGTAACTTATCATATGGATATTGTCGCGTCCGGATTCGTGAAGATTGTCGCCACTATGTCGCGGAGGTTTTTTCTTCCGACGATTATTCGTCGTGCGGACGCAATTATCGTCTCGTCAAAATCATACGCTGAAACGAGCTGGTTGAAAGATATGTGGGAGTTTGTCTCGCAAAAACTTTTTGAGATTCCTCTCTCCGTTGACACTACCGTGTTTTTTTCTGTCGTAAAAAACATGGTACACGAAAATAATGTCACATCTATGCTTTTCGTGGCAACATTGGATAGACCGCATTACTTTAAAGGACTGTCGTTGCTCTTTCGCGCGATATCATCGCTAAAAGAACGGAATGACTGGGTGTTGAATGTTGTCGGCGATGGAGAGCTACGCGAAGGGTACGAGAATGAAGTGAAGTCGCTCGGAATTGAACATCGTGTTAAATTTCTCGGCAGAGTTTCCGATGAAGAACTTCCAAAGATTTTTCGCGATGCCAATTTGCATATTGTGGCGTCCATTGACCGCTCGGAGGCGTTTGGACTCGTGACTATTCAAGCGCAAGCGTCCGGAGTGCCGTCAATTGTTCCTGACCTTCCCGGAGTAATGAGTACGGTTGAAGACGGAGTAACAGGGTTTGTTTTCAAGACGGGGAACGAAAATATGCTCGCGACTACAATTGAAAAAGCGCTGGATAATTATTCGCTCGTTGTTCAAATGGGGAGTGAGGCGCGTTTGCGCGCGATACGCCTATTTGGTAAACACGCGCATTTAAATAATCTCAAGGCGGTTTACGAAATAAATAAACCCGACCTCCGCTATAAATAATCCGAAAAACGGATGTGACCACTTTTTCCGTAGGTACGAAAAAAGTGGTCACATCGTAAAAACATGAAAATACTTTTTGTAACAAATTTATATTCTCCGATTTTGCGCGGTGGCGCGGAGAGATTAGCGCAGAAAATCGCTGAAGGTTATGTTGTTCGCGGACACGAGGTTTCAGTTCTGACAACGAGAAATGAAAAGCTGGATGACATTGTGTCGGAACTTCAAAACGGCGCTCGAGTGTATCGTTTCTCTCCGAAGTTGCCATATCATATTCTTGAAGACGCTACGCAACCGTTTTGGAAGCGACTGCTTTGGCATGCGAAAGATTTGTGTCCAAAAACATCGTTTGATGTTGCAAAAAAAATAATCGGCGACATCGCGCCGGATATTATTTTCTCGCACAACCTTCGCGGAATGGGAATGGGGGTTGCACGGGCAATTCGTCGTTCAAATGTAAAATGGATTCACACATTGCACGATGTTCAGCTTATTGTGCCGAGCGGACAGTGGTGGACGGACAGGTGGTCGTTGTGGCAGTCGTGTCTGATACGCTTTCCATATTCAATGTATATGAAGCGACTTATGGGTTCTCCGAATATTGTCGTAAGCCCCTCGCGATTTCTTTTGGATTTGCACAACCGCGCTGGGTTATTTTCTCGTTCAAAAAAAACGCGCATCGTAAATCCGGCGCCTGCGCATTTGTCATATTTGTCAGATAGGCCTCACGGTTCTGCGCTGTTCGTCGGGCAACTGACAGATGGAAAGGGGCTCAAGACACTTTTCTCGGCGTTAAATAATGTTTCGCGTCCGCTTCGCCTCCGCGTTATCGGAGACGGGCCGATGCGCAGTAAATTGTCAGAGGAGGCGCAGAAACTTCCCCCGTCAATAAAGGTTGAATTTTTAGGAAACGCGTCTCAAAAAGACACAGTTGCCGAAATGGAAAAAGCGAGCGTGCTTGTGGTGCCGTCGGTGATTACGGAGAATTGTCCAGGTGTTATTTTGGAAGCGGCGTCTGTCGGTTTGCCGGTAATTGCAACAAAACAAGGCGGTATTCCTGAACTGGTGTCGGACGAAAACTTGTTTGCGCCAAACGATGCGGATGCGCTTGCAAAGTTGCTTTCAGCGGAATCGTGGCCCAATGTAAAAGCGCTGTCGTCGACGATAGATGATTATTTGGACAATCTCCTTGCGCTATGAGTCCTCGTATTTTAATTATCCACGACAGGTTTCAATTTCGCGGCGGCGCCGAGAGAATGGTTTTGGATATGGCGCGGATACTTCACGCCGACCTTGTAACAGAGTTTTGGACAGACGAAACATTTTCTAAAAGCGATGTGCCTCACGGACTTACAATTTTGGATGAAGGAGAACCGGCAAAAATGGTATGGCGATATTTTCGAGCGCAGAAAAATTTTTTGAAGGCAACTAAAATCGCAAAACGATATGACACGGTGATTTTTTCCGGAAACAACTGCTTGGCGGCATCATGGTTTTTGCCGAAACGCACAAAGACATTTTTATATTGCCACACGCCGGTTAGATATGTTTATGACCTTCACGCTCGTCGCCGCGCCGATGAGCCGAAGTTGTGGAAACGATTTTTCTACTACGATATTGGAAAATATCTCGTGCGCGCCTTTTATCGCATAGGACTTTCTCGCATGCAAACCGTCGTTGCAAATTCAGAAAATGTTCAGGAGCGTTTGTGGCGTTATTGTAATCGCCGTTCGGAAGTATTGAACCCGCCGATTCAAACCGAGAAATTCGTTTGGCATGGACAGGGTGACTATTATTTGTCGTTCGCTCGGCTGGACAAATTGAAACGAGTATACGATATCGTGCGAGCTTTCCAAAAAATGCCGAACAAGAAACTTGTGGTGTGTTCCGGCGGTGAAGAGAGCGAAGCGATACGGGAACTTGCTCGCGGTTATTCAAATATTAATGTGAATGGTTGGGTGGATAACGAAACGCTCGCTAATCTTATCGGAAATTGCATCGCGACGCTTTATCTTCCGGTAGATGAAGATTTTGGTATGACTCCATTGGAGAGTATGTCAGCAGGAAAACCATGTATTGGGGTTAAGGAAGGCGGTGTAAAGGAAAGTATTATTGAAGGGAAGACGGGTTTGTTCGTTCCTGCTGACTACACGATAGAAGACATTGTGTCTGCCATAAAAATACTTACACCGGAGATGGCGTTCGCGATGAAGGACGCGTGTATTGAGAGAGCGAGTGAGTTTTCCGTTGAGCGATTTGAAAGCAACTTAAAGAGTTTTCTTATCAAAAAGCGTGTTGTAATTGACGCATCCAGAAGCGCAGGCGGGATTCAGAAAACCGGGGTTGAGGTTGTGAGCGACGCTCTGCTTCACGCCATGGAAATCACTCGTCCGGACGAAGTTGATATTACCTATGCCACGCTCAGAGCGATAATTTGGTTGCCGGAAGATAAACAACTGGTGATACGGTGGCGGCGATTTTGGACACTCGCCGGTTTATCGTCCGTACTATTTAAGTTGCGGCCGGACGCGCTTTTCGTTCCAGTACATACATTGCCGTTTTTTTGTCCGAAACGAACCGCAAAAATCATTCACGATGTTGCGTTTTTGAAACATCCGGAGTTGTACGGTTGTTTTGCGCGGCAGTATCTGCGATTTGACTTCCGGCGTTCCACGCGTGCGGCTTCAAAGATTTTTGTTCCAACGGAAGCTGTGAGACAAGATGTATTGCGGTTTGCAAGAAACGCAGAAAGAAAAGTGGAAGTATTGAGTTTTGGTTATGAACGAAAGCTCGATGTGTCGCATAGGTCAAATAAATCTAATACGATACTTTTTGTCGGACGCGTAGAAACGAAAAAGAACACGGCAAATCTCATTCGGGCGTTTGCGCGGTTCAGAGGAACACATACCGACTGGAAACTTATAATTGCCGGAAAACCGGGACACGGGTTTGAAGAAATTGAGCCGTTGCTGTCGTTAGCTGGCGTTGAATACCTCGGTTATGTGTCGGACGAGGATAAGTTTCGTCTATTGTCCTCGGCGAGAATATTGGCATTTATATCTCGCGAAGAAGGATTCGCTATTCCAATGTTAGAGGCATTTGATTTTGGCGCGGTTGTTCTCGCGTCTGACATCCCAGTACTTCGCGAGGTTGGTGGGGAAGCGTGTATATATGTGGCGCCAGACGATGTCGTTAATATCGCTGATGGCCTATGTAAACTTGCTGACGATGAGAAACTCCGCAATGATTTAATATCAAAAGGCGCCGAGCGTCTTGCTGACTTCTCATGGGAACGCGCCGCGAAACAGGTGTGGCGATCGTTAATTCTATAGCGCGAATCGGGTGTTTATTTGTCTAAAAGCTTTCAACCACAATTATCTTATACTTCGCAGAACAGTAATAAAAGTGTAATACAAACAATTCACTTTTTGTCCGGTCGGACAAAAAGTGCTACTGAAATTTTTCACTCTTGTATAAAATGTGAAACTGCGATGATTGTCGGCGAAAAATAAAGACCGAAGTTTTGCCGTTATCAACTTCAAACCATTCGTCGGTTTGTGTTTTTGCGAACTCTATCGCTCGGGCGGCAGACCACCAATAATCGTTTACGACAAAGTATGCAAGGTCTGCTCCTGTCAAATCCATTGCGGAAATTGCGCGCTCGCGAGTCGGTGATTTCTCAATCATTTCAATGAAGATTTGATACAGAGGGCCACCGGTCGGCACTGGATAATAAAAGACATCGCTTTTTTCTCCGAAGTATTTTTTGAAACCAAAGTCCTCAATCGCGGCCGCGGAGACGCTTTGATTCGCAAGAACGATATAAGGCGTGTCGCCGGCTTTTGATGAGATGGTCGCAACCGTATTGTGGTCGCTCACGCCAACGGTGAAGCCGCGACTGACCGCATATGCGTCGTGTCTTGGATACGCGACGAAAATATTTGAAGCGACTCCGGCGGCGATTACAATACCTATACCGAATGGAACAATCTTGGACGGGAGAGCGAAAGCTCGTTTTACGATTTCAGTCAGACCGATAATCGCGAAAGGAAGCGTTGCGAAGAGAGCGAGCGCCAATATCCGTGAAACATAGTTTCCTTGTTCGTAGCTGATGAGATATGAGAAATCGCCAAGCAACGCAAGAAGAGCGGCGGAGACGAGAAGAACAAGCGGCATAACAGCGGTGGAGCGAGAGATGATGTCTCGTCGTCGTGCGACTACGATGCCGACTATGGCCAGCAGAAGAAGCCAAAGCCACCCGTTTTCTCCGAGCCATACGAGAAGGTCTAACGGCGCGTTAAAACGAGTGGAAAAAAATGTCTTCGGCGACAGCGACAAAAGAGCGAGCGGGCGTGTTGCGATATTTTGTATTCCACCCAGAACGACAAAAATTGCTGGGAGCAAAAGCGAACCCGCAATTGCGCCAACCGCAATAATAATATTTCTGCGCGCATTTCGTTCAAAATGCGATTGGATACTGCGAAGCGCGAGGAAACAAAGAGCCGGAATGCCGGCGAGCGGATGGACTAATGTGGCCGCGATTGCCATCAGCGACAGAAGCGCCGTTTCTTTTGCGTTCTTCCCGCCTTGTTTTGAAAATCCCAAAAAAATGACTGCAAGAAACATAAGATTGGCAAGTCCTTGCGGAGTTGGAGAAACGAATGTGCCGAGCGGAACAAAGAGCGCGCCGAGCATGGCGACAGCTTTTGTTTTCCGGTCCTCAAAGTTTCGTTCGGCGAAAATAGCAACGACGGTCGGCAGAATGATAGCGACTAAAATCGGAAGCAACCAAATATTCACCGCGGGTATTTCCAGTCCCGTGAAAAACAGCGCGATAAGTTCAAGCGAGTATTCACCAATATAATAAAGCGGTTTTGGAGTGATTGTGCCGAACTCCGCGATGTGAGAAACGGTTGCGCGATGCAGAAACGGGTCAAAACCGTAACCGTTCGGATATGCGAATGCGGCTATTGTGATGCCGCCGAAAACAAGTGCGATGGAGGCGACCCACACAATGCGCGAGGCGCTTTGTTTTGCAAAGAAAAATAAAATGACAGTGGCGAGCGCGGCGAAGACGAGCGCGGTTGGCGCAACGATAAGCCACGGCGAGCGCGAGGGTTCAAGTGTTGAGTTTGCGGTCGTGATTAGGAAGAAGGCGGCGAGCGATAGAACGAGAAGAATGAATTGAGGAATTGAGGAATTGAAGAATTTGGTAATTGGGACTTCATATTGTAGAGACGACCCATTGGGGCGTCTTGAATCTGCGATGAATAATCGCGCGAGGACTGGGAGCGAAGCAACGACAAAGAAAAATGTTGTGGAAGTAACGACGCCAAAATAATAGACGGCGGAGCCGGCAATCATCAAATATGAAAGCGCTCCGAGAAAACCGGCGCCGAAGGCAAGATGTCGCGGAAGATTGTTCCAAGCATAGCCGAGGCGGTTTGATGAAGTTATCAGAATAATGGCGAGACCAATGAAAGACACGCTCGCGGCGGACGAAAAAAACGCTCCGATTGTCAGCAGAACTAGCCCGACGAAAACAGCAATGCTATACTTCATACCGTTGTTTGTTTCGTGCGTGTTTTCACGCACCTACGAATAACGCGTCCACTTACTCTTCCGTTAAAATGATACATGCGCCACCGCGACCCGGCAAAACTCTATCCGCACGATTATGTCATGAAATCGCTCGTGCTTCCACTGGTGCCAAAATGGGTAACGCCGAATTATGTTACGGCGCTTCGTTTTTTGCTTACTCCTTTTGTCGTGTGGGGACTCGCGGTCGGACAGTATGAATGGGCAATCCCGTTTTTTATGTTTACCGCGTTTACCGATATGGTGGACGGCTCGCTCGCGCGGGCCAGGAAACAAATAACGGAATGGGGAACATTATTTGACCCGATAGCCGACAAATTGCTTATAACTTTGGCGGCGGTTGTAGTGGTAACTCAAGCGGTTGGCTGGTGGCTTACTACGGCGCTGATTTTTTTTGAATTGGCAATTGTGCTTGGTGCCGTTCGAAAAAAACATGACGGGAAAATCGTAATGGCGAACAACTGGGGGAAATCAAAAATGTTTTGTCAATGTGCCGGCGTTACCTTTCTTCTGTTCTCGCTCGCTCTGTCCATTCCGCTCTTGACTCTTCTCGGAACGGTGGTTCTGATTTTCGCGACCCTTCTAGCCATTATGAGTTTGATAACATACAGTTGGTAGTATAGAGTCGCCACAGCGCATCTCGCTCAAACACAGCGGTCCCACAATCTGCAAACAAATGTATTTATCTTACATAACAAAATTTGCAATGACGGGGGGAGCGATACTTCTCTTTTTTTCTTATGCGTGGTTACCGCTTCGTACGAGCGGGATATACAATTCGCCGGACGAAACCGCCGTTGCGTTTTTTTCACAGCCGAGCGAAAAGATTTTTGACATTGAAACGCCCGACGCGAAATATCGTGCCGAACTCGGAGGGTTGGTGCATCCGCGAAGTATGATTGTCTCGGACGGGAAACTCGTGCCGTCCGGATTTCTTGGGCTCCCGTGGTTGCTCTCGCTTATTAGACGCGCGGGTTTCTCGTTGGATACCGCCGAACTAATAGTTCCTATCTTAGCCGTACTTGCTGTCTTCGCATGGGGTTCCACGGTCTCTCGTTTTTTTGAAAACAAATGGATTGGAAGAGTAGCTGGACTTCTTCTTGCCATTCATCCAGCGTGGATTTATTTCGCGAACCGCGGGCTTCTGCCGAATGTTGCCTTCGTGTCACTTTTGATTTTTTCGGCGTGGGCGTTTACCAGAGCGTCAACGAGTAATCGCATTCGTTTACTCACAATGTTTCTAGGCGGACTTTTTCTCGGTCTGGCGATTTTCGTAAGGACGAATGAGGCGATGTGGATTCTTCCTGTTGTGTTGTGCATCGCGCTCCGAAGCGGCTGGGTACATTTCCTCGGTGTTCGGACTGCGCCTCACAGACCTTCGGAAACATACCCCGTCGCTTCGGAGCGCTTCCCGCTTCAATCAATTTATGCCAGTGTGCTTGGTTTTGCTTTACCTATCGCGGTGATGTTCGTAGTAAACGCCAATGTGTACGGTAACGCTCTCTCTTTTGGCTACCTTCTAAAAGGCGACGCGTTGCCGATTGCCGTTAGCACTCCTTTTCAAATTCCCCAATTCCTCAATTCCTCAATTCTTTATTTTCTTTTTCCGTTTGGCATTCACGAAATGAACATTCTTCGCAATATGTGGAACTACGGCTTTTCCTTATTCTGGCCGTTTACGGTGTTGGGGGCGCTCGGCGTTGTGTTATTTGTGAAGCGAGGTCTGGGACACATAGGACAAATGGGACGAATAGGACCTATTTTGGTCGCGGCGGCGGTTTCCGCCTATCTTCTGATACTTTATGGTTCGTGGAATGTTACGGACAATATCACGCCCGGCGCAGTTACAATTGGCGTGTCCTATGTTCGTTATTGGCTGCCGATTTTCGTGCTCGCGACAATTCCATGCGCTTTTGCGATTTGGCGTATAGGTGTTTGGTTCAGTGAGCACGCTCCGGTAAAATATCGTCGCGAATTGGCGCGCGAGTCCTTTCCACCTATCGCGTTTTATCTTCTCTTTTTCTACGGTCTGTTTTTATCGTGGTCATTCGTCGCGTCCGGGAGCGAAGGGCTTCGCGCTACGCAAAACACTTTAAGCGACAGTTTGGAAAAACGCGCTTTTATTTTGGAGCGAACGACTGAATCGGATGTCGTCATTACCGACCGCGACGACAAGGTTCTTTTCCCGGAACGGCAAGTCGTTTTTCCTTTCCGCAGTCCGGCGACAGACGCGCATCTATCGTTTCTCGTTGAAAAACTTAACGATAATAACGGTCATCTCTTTTATTGGGGGCAGAAGTTGCCGCTTACTGACGCGCGGTTTTATCAGGAAAATATTCTTAGTCCTCAAAATCTTGTAATTTCCGAAGAGGCCTCGCGTCGCGACTTCACCCTCTATCGCATTTCCAAATTCCCTGATTCTTTGATTCCTTGATCTATGACCCATCTTGTTCGTATTTTCATCTGGTCCATTCCCATCGCTCTCCTTGTCTTGGTAGGGTGGACTGCTTTGGATTTGGACGGGGAAACAACAGTAGTATGGGAGCCGGGAGTCGTGTCCCCGTTTGCGCATGGACTTCGGCCGACTGATAGAGTTGAAATTACGGAGAACGATGAAGGCGAAGCGGTCGCTCGTCTAAGAAACGACCCCGTGTATTTTTCTGTTACGCCTCCGGGGAATTATGAATCGGTTGAAGTTGAAGTAGAGTTCAATCCGAAAGCTCAACCGCTTGTTGAATTTGGCGCGACCGTGAACGCCGAGCTCGGACAGATTGACTTACGCCCGCTTGTTCATAATGCGCTGGATGATTTATTATGGCCGTCTTTGCGTGAAGGCGCGACCGTGCTCTTCAAAAAAACCGGAAAGCTTCCTAAAACCATTGATTACTTTTTATCATCACGCCCAGCGCTCTCGTCTATCGCCACATATCAATATGCATTGCCGGAGTATGGAAGACCTCCGATTGATTGGACGACGGGTGGAGCAGCTTTTCAAAACACGGTGTCGCTCCGAGGCGCGCACAATTTTGTTACGGCGACTGACGGACGCGATGTGGAAGTTGAAGCGGAATATATGGATATGAACAGAAATCCGGGAGCGGACAATGTGGAGATTCGCCTTTCTGTTGGCGGGAAAATTATTGCGAGCGCGAAGGCGGAAGATGACGGTGTGGAGAAAGGCACGAATGCGTCTCTCGGACGGAAGACATTGAGATTGAAGGCGACCGGTTTGTCTCCGGGACTCGTGCGGGGTGAAATGGTTGCGGGCAACGATGTGTATTGGCGGACAATAAAAACGAGCACGCCTAAAATATCTTTTCTATCCACTGTTTCAATTGGCGACGAAGTCGGGTATCTCGCTAAGTCGCGCCCTGTCGTTTTTTGGACGAATGCGCGAACACTCACTTTCAATACGCTTCATGCCGAAGGGGTACAGACGGTTCGTGTTGGCGGCCAAACGATTAATATTTCCGCGCCGTTGGAGAGGTATGAAGTGACGCGAACCGAAAGCGATGTTGTGCGCGTTGATATTCCGAAAGGGGATATGTCAGTTACAACGGACGGGTTGATAGCATTTTCTATGTCTATGTTTTTTGCGCCGTACCCGATAAAGATTACAGACCAAGAATCGGTTGAATCGCTCGGAGTGGACGCTGTTCTTGCGACATATATTCCGCCAGCCGGAGATAAGTGGAAAGAAGCAAGCACAACATTTATGCTTGGAAATCTGGAACGCGAAAAAGGCGCTTTGCGATTTGTGTTTTCACTTCCGCATGTATTTGACCGCGGAACTTTTATAGAGGTGAAAAAAATCACGCTCATTTTCCGCAGACCGGAGCGTTCATTTGGTGAAACATTGGGTATAATTTTTGGGAAGTTAAAA
>CAYIOW010000024.1:0-13332 GCA_964365275.1 uncultured Gammaproteobacteria bacterium | reverse complement strand
CCAAGCGATGCGTATATCTCGTATGGCGTAATTTCTGCGCGAATGAAACCTTTTTCAAAATCCGTATGAATGGTGCCGGCAGCTTTTGGCGCCTTTGTCCCTCTTGGAATCGGCCACGCGCGGGACTCGTCAGGACCGGTGGTTAGGAAAACGATGAGGTCAAGCGCCCTAAAGCAAGCTAGAATCATTCTATCAAGTCCAGTTTCAGACAACCCGAGCGCGTTCAAATATTCTTTCTGTTCTTCAGCGGGCAGGTCAACGATTTCGGATTCAATTTTCACACTTATTGGAATTGTGAAACGACCGGCGCCGAGCGGGGACACCCATGTCTTGTCTGCGGCGGATTTTTCGTCCACATTCACAACATAAATTATCGGTTTTGCGGTCAGCAACGACATCTCGTCAAGAATAATACGCTCATCGTCTGAAACAGACAGCGTTCTCGCGAGTTCACCGCGGCCGAGTGTTTCCCGAAGCCGAATAAGTAACCCCTCTTCCGTTTCCAGTTGTTTCGTTCGTCCCGCTTTCATCTTCCCTCTCGTCTTTTCCAACCGCGATTCAACTGCCGTTAAATCCGCCATCGCCAATTCAACTTCAACAATCTCCGAGTCCCGTTTTGGATTCACTGTCTCTTCAACATGAACAACATTCGGGTCTTCAAACGCGC
Source organism: uncultured Gammaproteobacteria bacterium (assembly GCA_964365275.1). Classification (GTDB taxonomy): domain Bacteria; phylum Patescibacteriota; class Patescibacteriia; order UBA9934; family UBA11717; genus CAYIOW01. Next base: position 12,665 of record CAYIOW010000024.1, on the reverse strand, counting down.
GAACGACATGACAAATCGCATCAACTTCGCGTATATTCGCCAGAAACTTATTGCCAAGTCCTTCGCCTTTGTGAGCACCTTTTACAAGGCCGGCAATATCCACAAATTGTATCGCAGACGGCACGACTTTTTCTGATTTCTCCATTTCGGCAAGTTTCCGAAGCCGCGCATCGGGTACTTCAACAACGCCAACATTCGGTTCAATCGTACAAAACGGAAAATTCGCGCAGTCCACCTGCTTTTTCGTAAGCGTCTTAAATAATGTGGACTTCCCGACATTCGGCAAGCCGACTATTCCAACAGAAAGCATAGTTTAGCGATGGTAGCATAAAAGCATAAAAGGGGTCAGACCCCTTTTATTCGTCCAGTGGTTCCACCGTGTTGATCGCTTCAACGTATTGCTTCCCTTCCCTAACCAGGCGTAGTTTTTGGGCCACTCGTTCGTCTTCCGGGTTCATTAACAGCAAATCCTCAAGCTGTTGAATCGCGGATTCGCGCTCTTCGGCATCTTCAAGCAAAGCGGCAAGATACCATTTTGCATTCGCAAATGCGGGTTGAAGAGTTATTGCCGCCTCAAAATCGCGCCTTGCCAAACCTTTCTTCCCGGCTCGCAGATGCAAAACTCCCAATTCAAATCTCACTCCCGCATCTTTTGGCCGCGCTATTGCTATCGTCGCCATCTCCGAAATCGCCTCGTTCAATTTTCCCTGTCTCTCAAGAAGCAATGAGCGAACATAGGCGGCTTCCGCGAGCGGGCGAAGTTTTGTCGCTGTATCTAACTCGTTTTCAGCGTCAGAAAACATTTTTGACAGGATATCTTCGCGCGTTTTTTTGTCCAAAACCGTCTGTAACACATTATCTGAAGCGACAATGATAGAGCGAGCAAGTTTAACGCGCCGCACTGGGGATGATGGGTCCAATTTTACAGCCGAACGATACGCCTCAATCGCTTTTATGTCGGCTCCGGCAATCACCGGGTCAAACGCGGCATAAACATTTCCGAGAACATCATAATTTCTGGCATCTTCTGGATTGATTGAAATTGCCTTAATCGCTCGCGACACGGCGACATTGGCGATACGGTTTAATTCATCTGCGTTATTTTCCTCTGCTATTCCTGCGAACCACCCGCGTGTTTTCAACGATGACAAGGCGCGCGAGTATCCCGCATTCCATGGAGCGAATATAACGGCGTTTTCAATCCACCGCAAAGCCGATTCAGATTTTCCCGCCTTTTCCGCGTTTATGGCGCGTCCCGCCGACCACTCACCGAGAACCATTGACGAACCGAAAATCAGCAAGAAGAAAAACGCCACTCCGGAAATTGCGAAGAGAAATGATGTCATCAATCCAATTCTGGGATTTGAATCAAAAGTGAATGTCCTCTTTTTTTGCCGGTCTTCCGCTACAACCAAAGCGCTAATCAGCCAAAACAATGTGAACAAATACGCTTCCGGAATCCATAGAACAATAATCGCCGCCGTTCCTAACCATACGCTTCCGAGAACGGCGTGCGTTTGCCACTCTTCGCGGCGCGGCGACAAAAATAATAAGGTTATCAATCGCCAAAACATCCACAACGCGAACAGAGTGAACGCGATTATGGGCAACACACCCCAAGTCGCAAGAAAAGTTAGATATGCGGAACCGCCGCGGTCAAATTGCGCCGACCAAAAACTTTGCGAAGCAACCGACTCCGGTCTGAATCGCAAATAATCCGACATAAACGATGCCGGTCCCGAACCAAACACCCAACCGTCGGTCTTGAGGGTTTGAATTGCGATGTCTGCGGTGCCTGAAAAATTCAAAACAACTTCGGTCGGCGCGATTTGTGATAACGGCGATTTTATAACAAGCAGGAATAAACTGATTGCGAACCAGACGAGAGATGCAGTGAACCTCTCTTTGTGAAAAATGGATTTTGGGCGAAATAATATTAGGGCAACTAACGACAGTAAAGGAATAATAACCGCTATGTGCAGGATTTGAGCATCTGAAATAATTTGAATGACAATCGCTTCAACCGCGAGAACAGCGCCGATTACGCAAATGAAATTGCGCCAAGCGCCGTTTGGCATCCATACATCTTTTGTTTTATCCTCAAACATCCAAAGTCCGAGATACACGATAGTGATAAAAATTACGGCAATGCCGAGCGTTATAAAAGAACCTGTCGGATTCGTTCCGTTGTAATCAAGAAATGAACGGATAAAGCCGGTGTCAACGAATGAAATCAATCCGACTAAACCGGCAAACGCAGTACCGATTCCGAGAGCGGCGATAATCAGCCGTTTGGCCCTATTAACGATGCCGTGTCGCGACACAACATAAAACAGCAGAACACAAAGCGCCGTAAACAGAAAACTCATAAACGCCGCCGCGCCTCCGCCAAACGCGCTCTCAATTTGCGCAGGCGACAAAAACGACGAGAAAAATAGCGTTACAATAAAAACAAGAGGTAACCAGTCGCCAAACGATGTGCCTAAAGAAATTTTTCTGCTTTTGTATAACAAGCCGACCGCCCCAAAAGCGGAAAGCGGAGCAAGGATCGCCAGCGCGGCGTATTTAATGTAAATGAATTGTTCAGAAAACCACGGCACGAATGCGGCAGGCAAAATAAATGCAAGAATAACAATTGGCCACAATGTCAGTGGAGACCATAACTCGTCGCCAATAAGACGCGAAAAAATGTTTCTGAAAAATACTGTCTTCATAATTTATACAGTATACCAAAACACCCCGTTATGGGGTGCTTGTCGTCTCTGGAACCGATGACGGCGGCGTTTCTGTCGTAACAATCGTCTCTGGAACCGATGACGGCGGCGTTTCTGTTGTAACAACGGTCGTGTCCGCGGTAGCCGGAACTTCCACAGTCGGTAGAGATTCCGCGGGCATCGTCTCCACGGATGTCGTCTCCGGTTCCGCAGACGACGCCGTTGGCGCTTCAGCAGGAGTATCGGACGATGGTGCAACAGGAACAATATCTTCAATCAGAACCGCTTCTTCCTCTATCGTCTTCTCTTCTTCCGTGGATTCAGTATCCACCGATTCATTTATTCCTTGATTCTCTTCTTCTTCGTTTTCTCGCTTCTCTTCTTCGCCTTCCCGCTTCTCCTCCGGCTCATAATCTTTGCGATACGCATATACCACCCAATCCGCCTCCGTGCCGTTTCCGTCGCCTCCGCTGACGAGTGTAAAACCATTCATACTCTTTGAGGTCACCGAAACATTTCCGGAGCCGTTACTCATCGTTGCCACAACGATAATCGGGCGCACGGAAGAAATGATGTCGTTAAACTGCGGGTCAATGTTTTCAAACTCCACAATCGCCGAACCGCCTTCAAGCTTTGCCGTTCCTGCAAGCATTATCAAATGCTGGCGGCCAAGAATTGCGTTTGCGTTCACATTCTCGCCTTGATGACTCTTGATTTTAACGGCGTATGCGCCTTCGGTTACAAAATCGCCGTTCTCGTCCACCGACCATTTATAGCCATTCATACTTGCTATGTTAGCGATACGATTATCTTTCACCGCAAGCACGCTGTTGGTATCAATGGTTGGAGCGGCAGTTTGCGCCGTTACGCTTGAAGACGATTTGCCGTCCCACCACTGCGGAAGCACGAAGGATACAATCGCGCCATCGCCATTTCCATCAAAGCGCTCCATAGCAACACCAATGACTTCACCGGCTCCAACCGCCTTCTTTCCGATACCTGCGGCTGAACTGATTGTGATGCGGTCCCCTATTTCAATCGCGCCTCCCTCGCCGTTGACTTTAATCGGCGTACGGCCATTCAAGGCGATTGGATATTCGTTCGGCCCTCCACGCCCGAGCATAAGCCCCGGCGCGGTTGAGACCGCCCCAAGTATCACCGATGAACCGGAAGTTCTTGAAACATATTCGTTCCTCTGTGAATCGGCAGAAACGATTTCGCCGGCAAGCAAATTTTCGGTTGAGAAAAACATTTCAGCCACATCGTGTCCCGTAACCGAGGCGGCGATTGAGTAAATAATCCCGTCCGTTCCCGCCGCATCCGAACAGTCGTCCGTAACTCCGTCGCCCACACAAAGCGAGCCGTCGTAAATTTCAACATTATCCTCAACAAACATCGTACCGTCGCCTCCGACACCGGCAAAAGTCGGCGTCGTTTTACTGCCGTAAACAGCATTGTCAACATGAACATACCCATGCGCCACATAAATTCCGGTGTCGGTTCCTCCGCTGTTAGCGTCAACCTGAAGACCGATGGCGGCAGTGATTGTTCCGCCGGATGTTTCAACTAATGTATCCAAACCGATGGCGGTTGAAACCGTTCCCGCCGAGCCGTCCAAGTACGACTGATAGCCAACCCAACGCCCGGAAGTGCCGTCTGCGGTGTGGTCGGTTTGAACACGCCCGCCTATCAGATTTTTCGCCTCATCGGTTTGTCCTCCGACATCGGTCATATTTACCGTAACGAGCGAACCGTAAACAGTGGCATCCATTCCACCGCCGTTTCCGTCTCCGGTAAGCGTTAGTCCTTCCTTGTATCCTGTATATGTGCCTGTCGCCACGCCAAGCGTTATGGTATCGTTGACACCAATGGTGTCATTCGCCGATGTCGTCGTACCTACTGAAAGTTGTCCGCCGGCAATTATATTCGCATCCGATTCAATGTCGCCGAACACATACAGCTCTCCGGTATCAGTCGCTTCAGTCGGTGTTGTCGCCGTCGTGTCTCCCTCAATCTGTACCCTTCCCTCCGCGGTATAAATCGCATAATTCGTGCCTGCATTAACCGAACGGAAGTAACCGCCGTAACCGGTCGTGATTGTTCCGGAACCTTCGTTAGCGTATCCATAGACACCATAAGCGCTCGCAATCGTTGAACCGGCGTTATTATTTTTCGTCTCTCCGTATACTCCATACCCACTGGTCAGAGTGCTGTTCGTGTGCTGAATCACAGAATAATTTCCATACGCTTCCGCAAGCGCAGAAGTAGGCGCGGAGGAAACCCGTGTATCTTCGCCATACAAAATCGTATTTGCCGACGCGCCATTATAGACAACGCGCTGTTTCAAGCCGGAATAATTATACGCGCCGGTAACCGCGGTTCCTTGCGCGTTTGAAGACAGGTTTACGAACACACCCGTATCGTCCAAGTTTGATGTAGTCGTGCCGGTGTAACCCGATTCATCAACATAAATTGGCATATTCGTGTTCGGCGAAGCGGCGACCGACAGTCCACTGTATGAAAACGCCGCGCCGTATGTTGAATTGAAAACCTCGTCAATTTGAATTGAATCATATGACGTCGCATAACGGCTTCCAGTAACGGTGGCCGAGCTATTATTAGCATTGTAGAGAGTAAGCGACACATCGGTTGAATTATCACTTCCCAAAGTTGCGTCGCCATCCTCGTCTACCATAAATCGGCTTTCGCCATTCAAAGCAACACCGAAAAGAGTGTCTCCTGCCGATACATCTGCCGTAGCGGGATTCACATAAAACGACCCCGTTCCCACCGTACTTCCTGAAGGATTGCCTGTTACAACAAGGTTTCCCGTTGAAGAAGTTACCGGTACGCACGCCGAGGTACAACCATCATTGTCCGTATTCAAACTATCAAGCAAGTCCGCGTCTCCCGCTTGCATCGCAAATGCGGCAGAAGAAACGCGTTTTCTCGGCGTCATTTCTGAATCTGAACCAATCGTAACGCCAAGATACAGAGTTGGATATGTGTCAAATGACTCATCGTCAAATGCCGTTTGGCCTGCGCTGGTATCACCCAATAACACGCTAAATACCCCATCCGTAACAGTCACCGATACTGCCGTGGGAGTGCCACATGTGCCTGCCGCAGTCCACCTGCATGTACCAGCCAATGCATCATATAGCGAAAACTTCATACTGAAACTTCCGTCATCAACCGTGATTCTGGACGCGTCCGTTAACCGACCCTGATAATTTAACAACTGCGGTACATCAAGAGCGGCGTTTGCGTTCTGCGCGCGCCATGGCGCCCAAACTGAAAGCAGTAAGCAAAGCGTAAGCGTCGCCGTTAATTTTCCAAAAAATTGTTTTCGGCTCGTCTTCATATTTTTTCCGGCGGTTTTCTCACCGGGTCAAGACCGACTTTCAATGAAACAAAGGTTGCCTCTTTTGCATCCGTACGGTCAATTGGCCGCACCTCAACCGGCTTATATCCTCCTTTTTCATAAGTGGCGAAGTACGAATTCGGTCCGACAAGAAACGCGTATCGTCCTCTCGCGTCCGTAACCTGCGTCTCAAGCAATTTATTGAATGTCGGCTCAAATATTCTCACCACCGCCTTGATAAGAGGCCGTCTGGTAATGTTATCGTATACAATTCCCCATCCAGCCGGTTTTCTCGGTATCGCGAGCCGCCAGAATAACAGCAAAACGGCTATCTGAAGAACCGCCAGAATAATTGTAAGCGCGCTGGGACGAACAACTGCGACAAAGACGCCGCCAATTGTTCCAAGCACTGATACTGCCGCCTGAATCCGTCTGAACCATCTTCGCATGGCAACTTTTTTCGGTTCCGCGGCCGCTGAAATATCGGGAGGGTCAAGCGGTATATTCGCCGCCAAAACAGAATCGCGGTCTGAAACCACAATCGGCTCTCCATGGTAAAGGTCAAGCATTTCCCCGTCGCGTTTCAAGTCCTTCAAATACGCTGAAGGGAAGATGAATGATGCTTTCTGCGCCATTATTCTGTACTGTCCGGGATGAACTATGAATAAATATCGTCCTTCCCTGTCCGTCACCTGCGACTTTACCGTTTTTCCGGACACCGCGTCCACCAATCTGACGACCGCAAGGTCAACCGGCACTTTTCTCAAGCTGTCGTAAACTACCCCCCATTGCTTACGCTTTCGTCTGTTCCACAATAAAAACGGGGCTGTGGTCAGATATTGCAAAAAGCGAAACAGATTGAAGGATGTTGCCAGCGCGGCGGCTCCGCCGACTGTTGCGACTGTAACCGCGGGGGCTGTGGCAATGGCCGCGTTTTGTACGCCCGGGTCGTTGCGAATTATTTGAATGGTGTCAACCGTTCTCTCGGCAATTAAACCAACAACCGCAATCGTTTTCCCGGCTACGGATTTATCAGACGACAATATTTTGTCCATTTCGTCGTCTAGCGGCGCGAGCGAACGCAAGAGCGCAAGTTCCGGATTAACTATGTTGTCATACACTCGCAACTTCGCCGTTTCTCCCGCAATGAAACCGTTTGCAGTCGCCCTCACACGGTATATTCCGTTGGGAATATACCAAGCGAATAATCCGTTCTCGGACGAAAACATCGGATTGTTTTCAGCATACGAAACGACATTCGCAAGTGTCTCGCCTTCGTATAACGCCACAGACGCATTCGCTATCGGAACATCTCCGCGCTCGGTTCTCTCAACCACCCGCCCGTCAGAAACCACGGTAAGCGAGTATGAAATCGTTTGAACCGTCCCGTCTGTGTGTTTTATAACTATACCGAGCGGCACCGAACGACTTGGAGTGATAATTCCGGAGGAAGGAGTCATTAGGTAAGTGTCAAAACCCACCCATAATTCAATCATTATTATATCCGCAGGCATTTCACCGTCATATTCAACCGTCAGCGGCCTATTGGCGAGGACATGCAAACTGCGCGTTGTGTTTGAAGGAACAATTTCAATCGTTTCTCTTGCGACAAAGAATCTGAACGCGTCTTCCGAGATTAACGATGAACCCGATACGGTGGTAGTCGGCAGTGCGGGCAGTGTTTCGGCCGATGGCGTTAATGGAGAGGATGAAGACGAGGATGCCGATGACGGAGAACCGTCGGCCGTGGTAGTGGTATCCGAATCCGTTGCACTTACCGGCGGTGTTGTGTGGTCGGTGTCAGTCGTTGTTGGGGTCGTATCTGGAGTCGTATCCGAGACCGTGGTGTCGTCCTCCGGTGTTTCAACGACAATTGTTGCCTGCGGAATCGCTTTTTCAACAGCTCCGGACGATGTAAGCCCGGCCGTGTCAATTGAAAATACCGTGTAGTAATAAGCCGTTCCATTCGTCAAACCCGTATGCGACGCGCTCGTTGCCAGCGAGTTCTGAAGAAGATTGCCGTCCGTAACACTCATCGGCTCGCTTCCCAATTTCCATCGCACCATAATTGACGCGAGGTCGGTATCGGGAGGATTCACCCAGCTTAACGCAACAGTTGCGTTTCCGGCGGTAGCGGTCAGCGACAGCACATTAGACGGAGGGAGGTTCATCAAAGTCGTGAACGAACCTGTGGCAACCGATGTATTGCTCGCGGCATCAAAAGCGTTGACGGCAAACAAGTAATTCGTCCCCGGCGTCAATCCGAGCAAAAGCGCGGAATGCTCCGTAAGCAAACTTGTTTCGCTCCAAACCGGGTCGCGAGCGCCGAGTGTGATATTGCTCGTAGTCAGTTCATTCGTAGTCCAAGTGATAACGGCGGATGTTTCGGTAACATTTGTAACATTCACATTTGAAATAACCGGGTTGGTTGAATCCAAGGTCGTGAATGTCAGGTCGCCGGTATCGGACCAGTTTCCCGCTGAATCGGTGGCGGAAATCCAGAAGTGATAAACCGTTCCTTCTGACAACCCGCCGATGACAACGGAGTGTTCGGTGCGATACAGAATGTCGTTATCGTATCCTCCATAACTCGTTGTCGGGCCGTAAAGCAGTAACGACATCGCCGGTTCGCTTGTTTGCCATGTTATCGTAGCCGAAGAATTGGTTATTCCCGACACGACTACATTGCTGATAACCGGCGCCGCCGTGTCTGCCGTAGTGGTAGTTGTGGTAGTTGTTGTAACCGAACTGCTTCCGGTCGGCGCAGTTGCCGTTACCGTAACGGAACCGATGCTTGCGATTGCGACAGCATACATTCCGTGGTCGCTGAAGGTGCCTGTTACATCTACTTCGTATGAACCCGCTGAACCGGGATTTACGATACGATTCGCTCCGGCTGAACCGCTGGTCGCATTCGTTCCAATTTGAATTTGAATGCATCTGCCGGCAGTTATTTCTCCGGAAGCCGCATTCGTTGGCGCAGTTAATGTAACCGCTTGACCGGATACACCAACTCCCCATGTTCCGGCCGCCGCGCTCGCCGCCATCGTTTTGTCGGTGAACGGACCGTCGCACACCGCATCATTGTCTACAGCGAGGTCAAAGTCCCCGGGAGCAGACAACGACGTAAGCGAAAAGCCGGACTGGTAAGTTAGAACAATGGTGTCGGTTGACGCATCCACTCCGCTCGGCGTTACAAATTCGTATGTATGATTCGCGACGGTTGAAAGCGCGTGAGTGGAAAGTTCCAACGACGCCACAGTGATTACATCGGCGCGAGTTATATTTGCCGGCATGACAAGAATGAACGCCAGCGCAATCAGAACCGCGCGAAATGTTGCCAGGGGTCGCCGTGTGTTTTTCATACGACGCTAAGCCGCCGTTTTGCCGCGACGACCCCAAGGATAAGGATTCCGAGGAGGGTTGCGCTCCTCCACGGTAGCACCCAGATAGTTAGTGAGCTTGTTTGGACGGCTGAACTTATGCCGTCGGTCATCTCCGCCGTTATTTTGAACGGCCCGACGGTCGGTTTCCGGAATTCGCGAAGCCACGATGATGAGGTCGCCTCTCGTTCACTCCCCCACCAAACTGGCAATATTCTCGTTATTCCCGGAAGAACTATTCTTCGTTCCGCATTCACCTCGGCTCGGGCAACTTCCCGCCCGAACACATCCACCACTTTTATTTCCCCCGTTGGCGCCAGATGAACATTTCCGCTATTGGCAAATGTAACCTCAAGCGGTATCGGCAGGCTGGAAAACAAGGAAGAAGCTCCAGCGGCTTCAAACTTCAATAAATGCCCTTCTGCCTTACTGTTGTCTGAAAGCACACGAGCGAATAAGTATGGTCCCGTCACCGCGTTTAACGCGATTGACCCCGTTTCGTCGCTGCGCACAGGACGAAATTGAGCCGCAATACCGGCTATTAAGCTACCCGACGATGCGTCAGGCGCGGTTACGGTTACACGCACGGCTTGCTGTTCTCCCGTTTTCAGAACCAGATTGGAGGGAGAAACAGAAACCCATGACAATGAATCGCTTCCCGCGGTATTGAGGAGGAAGGTGGCTGAACCCGATTCGCCGCCCGAAGCATCTAACTGCACCGGGCGCAAAGAAACGCTTAATGTTGAACCGATTTCGTTTAGAAGTGTGAGCTCCTGCGTAACAGGAACACCCGGATACACTTCGGTTTCCAGCCGGTCCGGCGTGAAAGTAAGAGCATCCACGGCGGCAGGCGCGAAAACCACCAATGACGCAACGCTCATCGCGAATAGGAAGGTTGTGTTTTTTTTCTTCATACCGCAATGACGGCAAACAAACGGCAACAAATGAACATGACGCGTCTATTTTTATTTCTTTTTTAGCGACTTCGTTTACGAAACGCGGATTTTGTTTTAATTCTTTCCGCTTATGGCAAACAAGCGCAGAGGTCAGACCGTTTTGAATACGGCCTCTATATTTTGAATGAAATATCTGGTCGCACACGGACCTCACGATTTGGACTCGCTTAGACCTGGCGTTCTATGGAGCCACTTATCAGATTGGCCTACCTGATAAATAGCGCCATCTTTTGCCATGTCAAAAATTTCCAAAACTCACATAAGTAATTGTTTGTTCGTAACTTCCTCCGGTTGTTCCATTCGTTATTGATGCTTTGTACGCAACGGTAATTACCGAACCGTTTTTCCACGAACTGCGGCTTGCTACGGTTAACCCCGAAGTTGTCGGCGCCCTATCATCAGAAAAAGCGCGGTCTGTGCCAGTAAGGCCAATCCCATATTCCTCCGAACCCGCTGTAACGGCGCCATCAGATACCGCATCTATGGAGGCGCCACCGGCGTCAAAATCCCCATCTGCATATGCTATTGTTGTGAATCCAAGCGGCGCGTTTGTTGAAGTCGTGATGGTATGCGACTGCGAGGTAACACTTACAGGCGATAATTGGCCTAAATCAATTGATGATGACGAGATGCTGAATGTAAAGGTCGGATGCTCGGAAAGTGATTGAAAACCTGATAGCAATGTGTAGTTCGTACTTGTAGCATCACCAGTTGATAACCCTCCGGCCGTATCCTCAAGAATGTAACTTGTACTCGTACTGCGATTGCCTCCAATCCCAAGCTCATCTCCGTATAGACGATAGTTTGTTGAAGTCATTAACGCCTTCGCACTAGGTACAACTGATAGAACCCACAGCGACAGCGTTAGTGTAATAATGACCTTATCCATACGATTACTGATATTTTACCATTAATTGGAGCCCTGGTCAAAGCTCACTGTTGCTAATATTAGCCAATTCCCATCTGCCTTGACGAAAATATGTAGTCAACCCCTGTGGATATGTGGATAACTCGCTATACAAGCTATCAAATGCCCATACATAAATGCTTTGTCCAGTCCTGCGTAGACAAGCAGGGTTATCCACAGAATTCTTGTTTCGCGTGAAACATTTTGCTTACACTAATTAATGTTTCACATGGAACATACTGCCTATATAAAAAATCAGTATTCCCTTGCGGGTATTCCACGAAAAATCTCCAGAGTAAACAAGCGTTAACATATGAGTATTAAAGCCATACCTTACAGAAAAAGCACTATTTTAGAACCCTCTCAAGATTTTTGTGTTGGATTAAAAATTCTTATCTAATAAAAAAGTTAATGCAAATGTTTTTTGCGGGTGCTTTTACAGTTTTATGCGGTGTGGCCCCGCCGCACAACTGACAATTTCAAATTTTTCTTTGGCGGATTCGGATTCACTGAAATTCAAACGAATTTCGGTCTTTGCGACAAATTCTCTCTCTTTGAATTATGAAAAAAAGAAGGGTCCAGAAGCCGAAGCTCCGAGACCCGAGATGTGGCGACTTACGCCGCTGATTATCCATGAACTGACTGCTTGGCGAGCCAGCGTGAGAGATACCACGCTCCGTAGAGCGCAATTCCTACGCCGACCCATTGAACGAACGTGAGACGTTCGCCAAGCATAACGCTCGCCCCAAGGATGACCGCCGGGGTTTCTCCTTGAGCGAGAACGCTTGCTTCCGTCGTGGGCAAATTCTCGAACACCATCATATTCGCAATCCAGTAGAGGAAACCCCCAACGAACGCGAATACGAGAACGAGCAGAATCAGTTTTGGCTCTGCGATGGCCGACCACGACGCGCCGGCACTTAGAACGAGACCGAGCGTCCCCATGCCCATGCAGGCATAGAAACACTTTTGGAGCGAGGTTGCCTTCGCGCGAGCGAAGAATTCGTAGAGGATGGCGTTCATGATTGTACCGAACAGTGTCCATGCGAATCCCGCCCACTGGAAGTGTCCGCCCCATCGCGCCATCACGACTCCGCCGAGCACCAGCACTAGTCCGACGATGGATGCTGGCGAAATCCGTCGGCCCAAGAAAGCACCGATCACGACATTCACCAACGGAGTCGCGGTAATGATGATGATTGTCGGTCCCGCGCCCCAGTGCCGAATGCCCTCGAACAATCCGAGTGTGGCGAACGGCAGGGTCAGAGCGATGAGGTACGTGTACTTGTCCACGCGCCCGATGTGTCCACGAAGTCCGATGAATGCCATGGCGGCAGTCAG
>CAYIOW010000023.1:0-14103 GCA_964365275.1 uncultured Gammaproteobacteria bacterium | reverse complement strand
TGGACTTGTTTAGTTTCTTAAGGTCTCCCGTTTCTTTTCCTTTATTGTGCTCAATAAGAAAAGCGTCTCTTAATTTAATGAGTTCGTTGTATTCGTTTGCTATGTCTTGACAAAGGGAGGGCATAGTAAAGCGTTAAAACTGTTTCAAAAATCTCACATCGTTTGCGTACATCACGCGAAGGTCCGAGATGTGAATGCCGGCGCGCATTGAAGCGGTGCGCTCAACCCCCCAGCCGAAAGCAAGGGCTGAATACACATTCGGGTCAACGCCACCGGCGCACAAAACATCCGGGTGAAGCATTCCGGCGCCGCCGAGTTCCAACCAGCCCTGTTTACATACCTTACATCCGGCGTTTTTCCCTCCGTCGCACAAGTCGCACGAAATATCTACCTCAAACGACGGCTCCGTGAATCTGAAATGATGCGGTCGCAAGCGAGTTATACGGTCTTTTCCAAAAAATTCCTTTGCGAACACATCCAAAACACCCTTCAAGTTGGCAAGCGTAATTCCTTTGTCCACCCACAATCCTTCAAACTGATGAAACATCGGAACATGGGTTGCGTCCGACTGTCTGCGATATGTTTTTCCAATATTCATAGTGCGAATCGGAAGCTTTCCGCGCTCCATTTCGCGCACATCGCCGTTTGTGGTGTGAGGCGTAAGAATCATGCGTCCAAACTTTTCGTGAGCAGGAGCATCCATAAAATATGTCTCCCAATTATCCCTCGCCGGATGGTCGGCGCCAACGCGAAGCGACTCAAACGCATAATATTCCCAATCCACTTCAGGGTGGCAAACACGAGTAAAACCCAAACGAGTAAAAATCGCTTCAATATCACGAATAGTAGTCGTCGTAATATGCAGATGACCCTCCGGCGGTACAATCCCGGGAAGCGATACATCCACCCATTCATCCTCGGCAAGCTTCGCGTAACGAGCCGACTCAAACTCTCCTTCTTTTTTGCCGAACAGCACCTCAATATCCTTTTTTGCGTCATTCAGTGCCTGCCCGGCGTCTTTTCGTTCAACATCTCGTAAATCCTTTATCTCTCGCATAATATCTGACAGCAAACCTTTTCGCCCAAAATATTTAACCCGCAATGTTTCCAGACCGTCTCTATCCGAAACCGAAGCAATATCAGTTGAAAATGACGAGCGTAACGATTCAACTGCTTTTTTGAATTCCATACTATTTTGCAAAAATACCCGCAATGTCTTTGTAAGTTACCAAAATAACCAAAAACATTAAAGCCATAAACCCAAAAGCATGTATCGTCCTTTCAATTTTGTGGGTTACGGCTCGTCTTGTTATCGCTTCAATGAGCACAAAAAGTATTCGCCCACCATCCAATGCCGGAATCGGCAAAATATTCAATATCGCAAGATTGACCGAGAGCAACGCCGCGAAGAAAATAAGCCGCCCGAGCCCATCTTTCGCCATCTCACCGGTCATAACCGCTATCCCAATCGGACCGGATACTTCAATCTGCTCTCCGTCGCCGGAAATTAGTCGCAGTACCAGCGACCAAAAACCTTCGGCCGTCTGCACAATCATATTTGCGGTCATTCGCGCTCCGTGGATTATCGCGAGAGGCGGAGAAAATCTTACAACACCGACATCGGCAATTTGAACACCAACGCCGACAATATCATTTGTTATTTGCGCCGCCACCGCTTCAAGCGTCATTGATTCATCGTCCCGTTCAATCTCCAGCCGAACGATATCGCCAACGCGCGCTTTTCCGATATTTGCTCTGGCCGCATCCGACACTTCCGCCGGTTCGCCGTTCACACTTAAAATCTTATCTCCCGACTTCATTCCGACTGTGTCGGCAGGAGAACCCGGCAGAACAAACAGAACTTCAATACGCTCATCCCGAACCTTCGCGCCGCTTGGCATCGGTTCGTCCAAAACGGACGGTAAACCGAACATAAATCCGGCTGACAGCAAGAACCACGCGAGCAGAACATTCATCACAACGCCGGCAACAAGAACAAAAAAACGCTTCGTCCGGCTCTTTGCCGAAAAACTGTTTGGGTCGTCTCTACTCTCACCGTTCTCGCCCAAAATCCTTACAAAACCGCCAAGAGGAATGGCGTTAAACGAATAGGTTGTCTCGCCGCGCCGGATGCCAAATAATCTCGGAGGAAATCCAAAACCGAATTCCTCAACCTTCATTCCAGCTTTTTTTGCCACCCAAAAATGCCCAAGCTCATGTGCGAATACGAGTATGGATAAGAGAAGCAAAAAAATCAGAATCGTTATCATATCATTTGCAGTATATCATATCGTCTTGCCCATTTCGCGGATTTTTGATACAAATAATGTATCGGCGTTCGTTTAATTCATCATTTTTCAATATGGAAGCATTCATCGTTATCCTGGCGATTGTCATACTCGTCGGTCTTTACGCGCTCTTTCTTTACAACTCGCTCGTCTCGCGACGAAACCGCGTGGACGAAGGATGGTCGGATATTGATGTTCAATTGAAGAGACGGCACGACCTTATTCCAAACTTGGTAGAAAGCGTGAAGGGTTACGCGTCTCACGAACAAGAAACGCTCACAAAAGTCATTGAGGCGCGGAATGTAGCGATGGCGGCGCAAGCGTCCGGAGACAAAAAGGCGTTGGCGGGCGCTGAAAATATGTTGAGCGACACTTTGAAAAGCATCTTCGCGCTTTCGGAAAATTATCCGGCTCTCCGCGCGAACGAAAACTTCTTGCATCTTCAGCAAGAATTAACGGACACGGAAAATAAAATCCAAGCGTCGCGCCGTTTCTACAATGGTCAAGTGCGCGACTACTCTATCGCGATTCAGAAGTTCCCGGCGATGATGTTTGCGAAGGCGCTCGGTTTTGGAGAGCGCGAATTTTTTGAAGCCGACGAAGCGGAACGCGAGACGCCACAAGTAAAATTTTAAGTCGTCATACCCCACCTAACCTCCCCTGATCCAGGGGAGGAAATCGCTTCGTCCCTCCATCCCTTCCATACTCCCCCTTCCCTCATCTCTTATGTACTCCGACATCGCTTCCAACAAACGCAAGACATTTTTCCTGATGATAGTGTTCATCGTTGTGGTGTTTGGAATTGGTTGGGCTTACGGCGAATGGTCAGGCGACCGAGTTGGCGGTCTGGTTCTCGCGGCTGTTTTGAGTATAACGATGAATCTTGTCGGCTACTTTAAAAGCGACAAAATCGCTCTCGCGACGGCAAAGGCGAAGGTTATTGAAAAACAGGAGCACCCGGAACTTTGGAATATCGTTGAGAATCTGGCTATTACAGCCGGGATTCCGATGCCGAAAGTGGCGATTATTCATGACCCGTCGCCGAACGCTTTTGCTACGGGTAGAAATCCGGAACACGCCGTGATTGCCGTTACGACCGGATTGCTTGAAACGCTTAATCGCGCCGAACTGGAAGGTGTCGTGTCGCACGAAATGTCGCATATAAAAAATTACGATATTCTGCTGATGACGGTTGCAGTCGTTCTCATAGGTTCAATTACCCTGCTGGCTCGCTTTGCGCACTTCGGCGGCAATAAGCGCGGCGAAGGCGGCCCGCTTGTCATTATCGGTCTTATTTTTCTAATCCTCTCACCAATAATCGGCGAGCTGATGAAAATGGCAATTTCCAGAAAACGCGAATACCTTGCGGACGCTTCCGGAGCGCTTCTGACTCGCTATCCTGAAGGTCTGGCAAGCGCGCTGGAAAAAATATCCGCGGATGGCTCCTCGTTGCACACCGCAAGTCCGGCAATAGCGCACCTCTTCATTTCAAATCCTTTCGGCGCCCGCACCGCAAACTTCTTCTCCACTCACCCGCCGATTGAAGACAGGGTGAAGCGACTGCGCGGTATGATATGACAAGAATTAAAGAATTCCACTCTCCATGTCCGACATCGTAGAAAAATTTACATCCCACTTAAAAGGCGTGCTCACGCGGGCTTTGTGTTTGGCCGCGGAAATGAACAAAGAGGAAATTCAGCCCGAGCATCTGTTGTGGGGAATCGCAACGGAAGAAGGAGCGCTCGGCGGCGAGGTTCTGAAAAGGTCCGGGGTGAATGTTGAATTGCTCCAAAATTTTCTACAAATAACGACCCCGATAATGTCAGCCGGCGCCACACAAGCAAACCGCGCAATACCGAAATTGTCTGACACCGCCAAACAAGTCATAGAAAAAGCCGTGCTTGCCGCTAATGCGTTTGACCACCGTTTCGTTGGTACCGAGCATTTGCTTATCGGCATAGTGCAGTCGCCGTGCATTGAGGTGCGGAATTTTTTCACAATCACGAACATTAAAACCGAGTTGATACGACATCAGTTACATATACTTCTTAGCGGCGCGAAGGAGTTTCCGAAATTTCCAATTCCCGATTTTCTGCCGGAAATATCGCCAATGCGCAAGCAGAGCGAAGCCAAACAGGAGGATGAAAGGGCCGAAGCCGCGATTACGGCGCTTGAATATTTCGGTAACGAGCTGACTTCGCAAGACGCTTTGGAACGACTTGACCCGGTCGTCGGACGCGATGCTGAAATGAACCGCGTAATGGAAATCCTTTCGCGTCGCACAAAAAACAACCCAGTTCTAGTCGGCGAGCCGGGGGTCGGAAAGACAGCCGTTGTTGAAGGAATCGCGAGAAGCATCGTGGACGGCAGCGCCCCAGCTCCTCTGCTGCACCGGAGAATTTTTTCTCTTGACCTCGGCGCCATACTGGCAGGCACGATGTATCGCGGGGACTTTGAAAGCCGCGTGAAACAGATAATTGAAGATGCCGCCGACCGGCCGGAGGTGATTTTGTTTGTAGATGAAGTCCACAACCTCATCGGAGCCGGCTCCACTTCGGGTTCTTTGGACGCGGCGAATATGCTGAAACCGGCCTTAGCGCGCGGCGAGCTTCGCATGATAGGCGCAACCACTCCCGCCGAATACAAAAAATACATTGAAACCGACCGCGCGCTTGAACGGCGCCTGTCGCCGGTTAGAATTGAAGAACCATGCATTGAAGACGCCGTAAAAATGCTGCGCGCTCTCGTTCCGCAATATTCAAAATATCACGGCGTGCGCATTCCGGAACACACTATCCGCTTCGCGGCTGAAATTTCCGATAAACACATCCACGGCCGCCGTCTGCCGGACAAAGCCATTGATTTGCTCGATGAAACTGCTTCGCGCATCCGTCTGCGAAACTCCGGAACCGAAAACAATAAAGAGATTCACGACGCCGCTTCAAAACTGCGCGAAGTCAGGAAATATCTGCGCGATACGATTGAAGCGAGCAAAAGCAAAGAATATGCGGAAGTGAGAAAAAGCGAAAACGAACTTGAAGATATTTTGAACAAGTTTGCGGCGGAATCGCTCACGGGAGAAATATTAATGACGCCGGAAGATGTCGCGGCATCCGTTGAATCCGCTCTCGGTTTGCCGAGCGGAGAAATACTGGCGAAAGAAAACGAACGATGGGCAAATCTCGCAGGCGAAATTGAAAGGGAAGTTTTCGGTCAGGAGCACTGTACCGGAAAAATCGCGGAGCATCTGCGCAAAACGCGGCTCGGACTTAAGGACCCGAAGCGGCCAACGGGTTCGTTTTTGCTGGTCGGCCCGAGCGGAAGCGGCAAAACCGAGCTCGCGCGCACGCTTGCCAAAACCGTCTTCGGCACGGAAAAAGCACTTATAAGTTTTGATATGAGCGAATTCGCGGAGAGTTATTCCGTTTCAAAACTCCTCGGCTCCCCTGCCGGTTATGTCGGCTATCGCGAGGGAGCGCGACTTTCCGATGCGGTGCGCGAACGGCCATATTGCGTGGCATTATTTGATGAAATTGAAAAAGCGCACTCCGATGTTCATAATCTACTTCTGCAAATTCTTGAATCCGGTGAATTAACGGATTCGTCAGGACGCGTTGTTTCATTCCGGCACGCCATCATCGTGCTAACTTCAAATGTCGGCGCGGAAATGTTTGAGCGCGGCACCATGGGATTTGATTCAAAAGCGGCGGATGAGGGCGACATAAGAAAAAAACTTAAAGATACCTTCAGGCCCGAATTGCTGAATCGGCTTGACGGCATTCATATTTTCAAGCCGCTTGACCGCAACTCGCTGGCAAAAATCGCGGCGCGGGAGCTTGAAGGCATTGCAAAACGACTGTTAGAAACAGGACAAAAATTCGCGTGGACAAAAGCGCTTGCCGATTCAATAGCGGACGCCGCTTCTGCGCCCGACATTGATGGCGGCGCAAGAGCAGTAAAGCGAATCGTAAGGGACTCGGTTGAAAATCGCCTCGCCGACTTGCTTTCAAACGATAAAACACCTTCGTTGATTCGCGCCACATGGTCTCGCGGCGTTGTAACTTTCTCATCAAAGTCAAAGAAACATTAACATGCGACTCACGCAATTCCTCAATTCTTTAATTCTATTGTATAATTAAGCCATGGCAAACGAAGCCATGGCATTTGATAGAAACGCCGCGGCCGCGGCTCTTGCGGCGAATGTTTCGCGCGAACGATTTTTGGAAAACGAGAATAACTCGCATAAAACAATCGTCGGTGGCTCCGCTGAAAAACTTGTAAATAAAGGGGTCGGAAAATTGCTGGGTTCTTTGAAATTTATGAGTGTTGATTTCAGCGTCGGTCTTTGCGTGAATATAGCAATAATGAATGTGCGTTCGCTAGCTTCCCTTTTTCCAGACACTTCGCTTGGCAAAACACTGGGGTTCCAAGCAAAAAGCATCACGGATTCGTTCAATGTGATGGAATTGAACTTCGGTGAACCTACTCCGAAAGTGGGAATACTTCTTACGATTATCATTGATTTCATAATCCTTACCGCAGTACTTGCCATTTTATATGTATTGCTTCTGCCGATAATATCCACATACGAAAATATAAAGTATGTCGGCGATATGACAGGGATTGGCGCTATTGTTAAATTATTCTTTGGGCAATAAAACAAAATCGTTATGGCCCCGCGCCTGCAAAAAATACTGATTGTCAGCGGCTTTGTCTTGCTGGTCATTGGCGTAACTTACGCGCTTTATTTTGTGTTCTTCAAAAAGCAGACCGCGCCTCCGGAAACATCTCCTCAAATAAGCGGAGAGATATCCGGAACACCCGGAACTTTACCGACAACCGGGCAAGCCGGAAAACGAACCGCAGAGGAGGAAGAAACAATCGCCGCGCTTCCTGTCTCCAAGATAGCGAAAGGCGGTGTCACCGAAACCGGCGCGCTCACTTTGACGAATGTGCAGGCGCCAAAACTCGCATCGGACGGCAAAACGGTGAATTTTTTCAATCCGACGGACGGAAAATTCTATAATGTTGATGCCGACGGAAATATACGCGCATTGCTTCCGAAGAGTTTTTCCAACGCCGATAAAATTGTCTGGAGTCCAGGGTCCGAGAAAGCAATTGTTGAGTTTCCTGACGGAAGCAATGTTTCCGTCAATTTGCAGAACGGAAAGAGCGTAACTTTGCCGGCTCACTGGGAAGATTTTCAATATTCCCCGGACGGAAACGCCTTCGCCGCGAAAAGCGTAGGCATTGACCCTTCAAATCGCTGGCTGATTCTTTCGTCTCCGGACGGTTCAAAAACGGAAACAATCGCCGCTCTTGGAAATAACCAAGATAAAGTTAAGGTAAGCTGGTCGCCAAACGACCAGGTTGTCGCTTTTTCCGACACCGGTGAAGTTCAGTCCGGCTTCGGGCGAAAACAAATTCTCGCAATCGGCAAACATCAAGAGAATCTTCCCGGACTAATAGTTGAAGGATTCACTTTTGAACCGCTCTGGTCGGAATCGGGCAAAAAAATTCTTTACAGCACCAGCGGGCCGTCTTCAAACTACCTTCCGCAAATTTGGGTGACGGACGGAGAGAGCAACACGCTTGGACAAAATCGCAGAAGTTTACCGCTGAACACTTGGGCTGATAAGTGCGCGTTTATCGGCGACGATGTCGCTTACTGCGCCGTTCCGCAGAATTTGCCGACAGGTTCAGGACTTCAAAGGCAATTAGCCGCAGGAACACCCGACACCTTGTATTCAGTAAATACAAAGACGGGCGCGACGAGCGTCGTCGCCGTGCCGGAAAATCGCGCTTCAATGCAAAATCTTGCCGTCAGCGCGGACGGAAGATATCTTTTCTACCAAAACGCAAAAACCGGCGCTTTGGAAAAAATACAACTTAAATGATATGCGTGGCCGCCTTTTCCTGGTTCTAATATCGTTTTCTCTGCTCGGCGTTCTGGTCGTCGCTCTGTTTTTGGTCAGATTGCTTCCAAAGAGCGCGTTTGAACCGCAGAAACTTGAAACTGTACCGAAAACGCTTGATGCGCCGCCGATAACTTTTCTTGACCCGTCGCGTGGAGATATGAATGCTAAATATACTTTGGTGGAATATGGCGATTATTCATGCGTTCTGTGCCGGCAAATTGAACCCGATATTCAGGCGTGGGTAACGGAAGCGCCGAACAACAGACGCACGGTATGGAAAGACGCGCCGGACGCGATAACACATCCCGAATCAATCGCGGCGGCGATGGCGGCGCGATGCGCGCAAGACCAGGGAAAGTTCTGGGAATACCACGACAGGTTAATGTCCGGCGGAACGGCATTGACGGCTGATAACCTTAAATCTCTTGCGGAGAGTTTGAATTTGAATATGGAATCGTTTGACAAATGCGTTTCCTCCGAAGTAACTCGCCCGATTATTGAACACGGACTTGAAGAAGCGGTGGCGCTGAAGATTTCCGGCACACCAACCTTGTATTTGAACGGCGCACTATATACCGGGCCGCTTTCTTTGGAAGCGTTCCGTAAATCAACAAAATGAATATGAAACAAGTTCGCGCAATGGCGTTTTCAGTAATTGTTCTGGCAACATTGTTTTCAGTCGCGTCGCCAAAACTTCAAGCGCTCGCGCAAGATACCCAATATCCCCTTATTGATGAAAGTTTATTTTCCGATATTCTCGGCGGAGAAGACCCGGAACAGCTGGACTACGAGGCGTCGCTTCAAGCCAGACAGGCGGCGCTTGACGCAAAATTCAAACCGATTAATCCGGTTTTGCAGATCACAATTCCGGGACTGAATTTTGAAAACTCCGTTATACTTAACATGAGAGGCGTACAACGGGATTGTCCGCCAAAGACCGTTTGCGTCTACACTATTGAACGGTATCTGAACGCGCTGTATAAATTCGGCGCCGGAGCGGCCGTTATTTTCGCGATAGTGCTCGTAATGGTGGGTGGAATACAGTATATGGTCGGCTCAACCGTCGGGCAAACCACAAAGGCGGTTGAACGCATCAAAAACGCGCTTATCGGTCTTGTACTCGTATTCGCCACTACAGTAATCCTGGCTTTTATAAATCCGAACATCATAACTCTGGGACCACTACAACTACCTGTGGTTGAACGAATTGAACTGACAGATGTGTCTGTTGAAAATGTAATCGGAGGAGACCCAGTGTTTACATCAATTCAGGTAGGCGATGCCGTTAATCCCGCCGACGAACATCTGATATCAAACGGCAATATGGTTCACTCTGCCATTGCGAAGGATTTGCAGGCGGCCGCAAACGAATTTTATAAAGCTACTAACAAGAATCTAAAAATTACATCAGGGCTAAGAGATATTGAAGACCAGGCGTCAAAGTTTTTCTACAACTGTATGCAGGGCGGTCCGTGTAATCCGGATACATGCAATCCACTTCCGCGCAATGAAAGTTCGCCGGTAACCGGCGACAGAAATACCGGATATCAATTAAATGAAACATATGCAAGCAGTTATAAAACGCCAGCCGAACAATTGCAGTTTATTATTGATGCTGCAAAAGAAAACAGAAATCAAGCGTGTCCGCATCTTACGGGATATACTGTTGACATTTGGCCGGAGGATGCCGCAAGTTTTGTGATTACTGATGTTGACGAATTCGTAATCATGGAGAACGCAATGAGAAGCAACGGCTTTTGCCGCATATACCATGAACCGTGGCACTTTGAAATGCGGGGCAAAGCAAGCAGTGCTGCCGCTAAATCATGTAATTGGACATCAGGCGTGATGCGATTTCAGGGACGAGAATTCAATTATGGTGAGTGTTCCACTGTAAACAATCCTGGATTGAGATTAAGAACGGGAGCCGTATTCAAATCCGGACAATGCAAGCGAGTAGTTAATTAAATTATGTTCTCTTGCGCCAACTGCGGAACGCAGACATTGAAGTGGGCGGGCAGGTGCGCGGAATGCCAGAAGTGGGGCACGCTTACAGATGAGGGAGAAAGGTATGGAGTGGTGAAAGGGACAAAAATTAAGGCAGCCGCGGTTTTGTCTTTCCCGACATTAGGAAACGATGGTAATGGGCGAAACGCTACAGGTATTGCGGAATTTGACCGAGTTCTTGGAGGCGGGCTTGTAAAAGGACAGGTCGTTTTATTGGCAGGAGAACCGGGAATCGGTAAATCCACTTTGTTGGCAGGAATAGCTGAAACATTTCGTCAATCCAATATCTTCTATATCGCCGGAGAAGAAAGTCCCGAGCAACTCGCTCTTCGGTTTTCACGAATGAAGAAGAACACAGACGGCATTTCCCTGCTGACCGAGACCGCAGTTGAATCGCTCATATCAGCCATACGAGAGAGAAAGCCCGCACTTGTCATCGTGGACTCAATCCAAACGATTACAACACTTTCACACGATGCCGCACTTGGCGCGCCGACACATCTTCGCGCGGCGACTGCTCAATTCATCGCAGTCGCAAAAGAGCTCGGAATACCGATGATTCTAGTCGGTCAAATTACAAAAGACGGACTTGTTGCGGGGCCAAAACTCCTTGAACATATGGTTGACACGGTCCTGTCGTTTTCTGGCGACCCCCGCCATGCATATAGAATATTGCGGGCGACGAAGAACCGCTTCGGAGCGACAGACGAGGTTGGCGTATTTGAAATGAAGGATGAGGGACTCGTTGGAGTTCCGGACGCGTCGGCTGTTTTCTACGAAGGACACGCGCCCTCGTCCGGCACTGCCGTAACTTCAGTCATTGACGGCGCTCGCGCCTTCATTTTGGAAGTGCAGGCGCTCGTAAACGCTTCAAGCTACGGAACGCCGGTGCGCCGCGGCTCCGGATTTTCAACAAACCGTCTTCAAATGCTTCTTGCTATTTTGGAACGCCACGGAAAAGTTAGTTTTACCGGAGCCGATGTGTATGTGAATATTGTTGGCGGTTACGCAATAAAGGAACCTGCGGCCGACTTGGCAATATTGGCGGCGCTTCTTTCTTCAAAATTTGATATCGCGCTTCCGGAGAAAACTTTTTTCGCCGGCGAAGTCGGGCTCGGAGGAGAAATTCGCCCCGCGCCTCAAAAAGAACGCCGAGCCAAAGAGGCCGCTCGCCTAGGTTTTGCTCTGCCGTCTTCCGCGATAGAATCCATCTCCTCTCTCATCGCCTACATCAAATCGCATTCATCATAATCGTAACCGATAACAAAAAAACAAATTATCACTTTTTGTCCGGTCGGACATATTGTGATAATTTAAAAAACGAATCAACTGTTTATAAAACAGCTCCTTGACCAATGAAATCCGCACAAAAAGCAAAATTAGCGTCTGCGTATAAATTATCACTTTTGAGCCGACCGGACAAAAAGGGATAACTACTAATTGCCACAATACACTAAATACTTTTCAGTCGCGAACACTCTCTGAAATTTTTTCTAATTCCATTTTCAAAGCAGAGTGCGCCGATAAATCGTTTGTTGCGCCGAGAAGCTCCTCTGCGGCTGTGTGCGCCTGATTGATGAGAATCGCGTCCGAGAGTTCAGCGTATTTAAACTCCGGAAGTCCCGATTGACGCGTACCGAAACGGTCACCTGCCCCGCGTAATTTCAAATCCACTTCCGCCAAATAAAAACCATCGTCCGACTTTACCATTGCTTCCAACCGTTCCCGTGTTTTTCCGAACATAGATGTTGGGTGCAGAAAACAAACCGCATCCGCTTCCCCACGACGCACACGACCTCGTAATTGATGTAACTGCGCTAAACCGAATCGTTCGGCTCCTTCTATAAACATAACCGTTGCGTTCGAAACATTGACTCCAACCTCAACAACCGTTGTCGCAACCAGCGCCTGTATTTCTCCGCCTCTGAATCTTGCCATCGTATCGTCCTTTTCCTTCGTCTTCATCTGTCCGTGAAGCGCGGCCACGATAAAACCTTTTAACGGTCCTCGTGTCAGTTTTTGCGTAAGCTCAAGAACCGACTCTGCCTCCGAAATATCGGACGACTCAATGAATGGGCACACGACAAATGCCTGTCTTCCGGTTTTCAATCGCTCGGCTACCAAACGATACGCTTCAACATCTTGCGAAGGAGCAAGCAAAATCGTTTCTACTCGTCCACGGTTCGGCGGAAGTTCGTCCAAAATAGAAAGCGACATATCGCCATATAACGCAAGAGCAAGAGTGCGTGGAATCGGCGTAGCGGTCATTGACAAGAAGTGCGGAATCGCCCCGTCAGACGAGAGTAATATTTGCCTCTGCTCCACGCCAAAACGATGCTGTTCGTCTACAACAACTAAAGCAAGCCGGGGAATCGCAATGTCGTCGGACAAAAGTGCGTGCGTTCCGACAACAACAGATACGCTACCATCGGTTAACGCGTCCATAACTTCTTTACGATTTACTTCGCGTCCCTGTATTTCGTTCGTTGAGTGTGTGTGAAGCGCAACCGCGATATCGCCACCAAGCAACGATTGAAGCGCCGTCGCCTGTTGATTCGCCAACAACTCGGTTGGCGCTAAATAAACGACTTGAAATCCTGCGTTGATAACCGAGCACGATGCCAGCGCCGCCACAACCGTCTTTCCGGAACCTACATCTCCTTCAAGCAATCTGTGCATCGGGCTTTCCGAGTCCATATCCTTCAACACGTAAAATGCCGCTTTGCGTTGAGCGTTCGTAAGCCCAAACGGCAATCTCTCAACAGCCGTTCGTATCACAACCTCATTAAAAGGAATCCGTATTCCCTGTTGCTTTTTTTGTTCTTCGCGATGTCTCACGCGCAGAAGTTGGTGCAAAAATAATTCTCCAAACGCGAAACGACGAGACGCTCTTTCAAACGACTCCTCGTTCTCCGGAATATGCATAGCCCGCACAGCGTTTTTAAGTTCCGGCAAATGATAGCGTTCCAAAAATATCTGCGGAATCCATTCTTCAAGTTCATCCGCGTGTTGAAGAGCGCGATTTATGACATTTCGTCGCAATCTTTGTGTCAAACAACCGGTAAGAGAATAGACGGGACACAATCGCCCGGTATGTATCGTATTGTTCCCTCGACTCAACACTTCGTATTGCGGATTAACAAGCGACAAACCGTATGCATCATCAACTTTTCCCGAAAGAGACAGTGCGTTTCCAACCTTCAATGTCTTCGCCAAATACGGCTGATGAAACCACACAACGCTCACCGTTCCGGTGCTATCTTCCAAAGTTGCTTCGGTTAGCACCATATGTTTTCTTGGACTTCTTCGGGTTCTGATTGACGAAAGCGTCCCTTGAACCGTAACGACTTCACCGGGAACAAGGTCGCGTACTCCTTTAACCGCGCGAAAATCGTCATACCGAAAAGGAAGGTCCAAAAGCACATCTTTTATTGTGCGAATGCCTATTTTTTGAAAATCCCGCCCCGCCGAAAATCCAACCCCGGCCAAAGTTGTTACAGGCAACTCAATCACGCTTACAGGATAGCATGAACCAAAAAGACACCGAAGCGTCTATATATTTCACTGGCGGAGAGGGAGGGATTCGAACCCTCGCGCCGGCTTTAGACCGACCTAGGAGATTAGCAATCTCCCCCCTTCAGCCTCTTGGGTACCTCTCCACGCAGTGGGAGAATACCCGAAATGAGTAATAATGACAACCCTAAATATTTGAGTGAGTACTTGCCTTCAGAGCAAAAAACAAGTAGGATTTCAGCGAAATTGGAGAGGTCGCATAGTGGTTTAGTGCACCGGTCTTGAAAACCGGAGTGTCGCAAGGCACCGAGAGTTCGAATCTCTCCCTCTCCGCCAGTTGGGAAAATGAAAATTTGAAGGGGTAAGCTAGCGGCGCG
>CAYIOW010000022.1:588-14231 GCA_964365275.1 uncultured Gammaproteobacteria bacterium | reverse complement strand
GGTTATTTCAAGCGCCAGTTTCGCGTCGTTCGCCGTAAAAACATCGCCGTTTAACAGGACCGGAATTGATACTCGCTTCTTTACTTCTTTGATAATCGCCCAATTTGAAAATCCCGTATAACCCTGTGATTTTGTTCTTCCATGAACCGTTATGAGGTCGGCTCCCGCTTCTTGAAGTTTTTCTGCGAATAACAGACATTCGGTTTGTTCACTCCATCCCGCGCGAATTTTTACAGAGACAGGAAGCGCGACTGCGTTTTTTATCGCGCGAACAATATCCATCGCTCTCTCCGGTTCCTTCATCAGAGCTGCTCCGTTAAAATTATTCGTAATCTTATTCGCGGGGCATCCCATATTTACATCAATTCCTTCCGGCGAATGTTCCCTCGCAATAATCGCCGCCGCATCCGCCATTCGTTCCGGGTCGGCTCCAAAAATTTGCTGTATGAGTGGTCTCTCCGATTCGTGAATCGCGGTCATACCGATAGTTTTTTCGCTTTCTCGCACAATCGCCTCCGCGCTCACCATTTCTCGAAAAATAATGGGAGTTGCGATTTCCTTCACAGTTTTGCAAAACGCCGAGTCAGTCATATCTGCCATCGGCGACAGCGCTATAATCGGTCTTTGAAGGTTGTTCCACGAAAACATCATAATGCGTTTGAGGATAGCGTATCTGCCGACTACCGTCTACCGTATAACGCAATATGATATAATTTTGACATGAAAATCGGATTCTTTGGCGCGAGCAGGGAAGTTACAGGGTCATGTTTTTTGTTTGAATCGGGCGGACATAAGATTTTGGTTGATTGCGGATTGTTCCAAGGTATTGAGGTTTGCTCAAAGAAAAATAGCGAGCCATTCGGGTTTTCTCCCGAAAATATAAGCGCTGTTCTAATAACTCATGCCCATTTAGACCATATAGGCCGCTTACCTTTGTTGTGGCGTCTTGGAGGAAGGCCGAAGATTTATTCAACTGATGCGACTCGCGATTTGGCGGCTTTAGTTTTGGAAGACGCTCATCAGAATATGCTTGAAGAAGCCGAGCGATGCGGTTATGAACCGTTTTATACCGACGAAGATGTTGAAGGCGTTATTAAGTCGTGGGTTTCCGTTAAATATCGCGACCCATTCAAGGTTGTGGGAGAGTTTGAAGCATTATTTCAGAACGCCGGGCACATTCTCGGCTCCGCTTCAATTCTTATTGAAGCGGGTGGAAAGCGAGTTCTGGTGAGCGGCGACATCGGAGGGAGTATACCGATATTGCCGCCGACCGACCAAGCGCCTGAAAATTTGGACTTGCTTATATCGGAATCAACTTACGGGAACAAGACGCACGAACCGCGGGAAGAAAGATTGCATCGTCTTCGCGCGATTCTTGAAGAGTTGATTTCCAAAAATGGAATAATGGTTGTTCCGGCATTTTCCGTTGAAAGGACGCAGGAATTTTTGTACGACTTAAATATACTGACCGAAGCGGAGGGTTTGAACCTTCCGCCCGTGTTTCTTGACGGACCTCTCGGCATTGAGGCGACCGAGGTTTACGAGGAACACGCTCGTGAGTTGTCGTTTGAACTGCCCGATGGCTTTACGGATAATGATGTCTTCTCGTTTCCCGGATTGGAGAGAACAAAAACCGTTGAAGAATCAAAAAAGATTAATTCACATTCCGGTTCAAAAATAATAATCGCCGGAGCGGGAATGATGAATGCCGGTCGAGTCCAGCACCATTTGGTCAGATACCTTCCCGACCCGAAAAACACGCTGTTGATTATCGGCTATCAGGGAAAACAAACTCTGGGCAGAGCGATTCAAAGCGGAGAAACGCCTGTGGACATTCTGGGATATTCAGTTGATGTGAAATGCAAAATAGAAACGATGGACAGCTACAGCGCGCACGCCGATTTTCCGGTTTTGTCTTCCTGGATTAAAGCCGGGAGGCCAAAAAAAATCGCGCTTGTCCACGGCGACGAAGCGGCGCAATCTGCCTTGGCGAAACACCTTGGCGATTCCGGCTTTTCGGATGTGAGCTGTCCGTCAATGGGCGTGGTGCTTGAAATTTGACGCCTAGTTTTGCGACAATTTTTCCATCCAGTGTTTGTCAACTTCAACCGTCAATTCAATATAGACATGACTTCCCCAGACACC
Organism: uncultured Gammaproteobacteria bacterium; assembly: GCA_964365275.1. Taxonomy (GTDB): domain Bacteria; phylum Patescibacteriota; class Patescibacteriia; order UBA9934; family UBA11717; genus CAYIOW01. Next base: position 12,086 of record CAYIOW010000022.1, on the reverse strand, counting down.
CTCAAGTTCTTTTCTTGCCGACTGACCGATTTCTTTAACGCCGCGGCCGCCTTTTCCGATTACGATGCCGCGATACCTCTCGTCTGATACCAAAATTCGCGCGGCCACAAAGACAGTCCCATCGTCTCTAGTTACCATTTCGTCAACAACCACGGTCAGCGCATAAGGCGCCTCCTCATGCAACCGCAAAAATAATTTTTCGCGGATTATTTCTGCGACCCACATTCCCGGGTCCATATTTGTGAATTGGCCGAAAGGGTATATCGGTTCGCCGTCCGGCAGTAATTCAATTATTCTGCTCTCCAGTTTTTTAAGATGTGTTTTGTCTTTTGCGGAAACCTCAATTACAGAATCGTATCCGTCGCTCTCACCAAGAAACGCCTCGCGATAAGGCGCGCGAACCATGTCGGCCTTGTTTATAACGAGTATTTTTGGAGCACTGACATTTCTCAATATTGAAAAAAGTTTTTTGTCTTCCGGCCCTATCGGCCGCATTGGGTCCACGATATGCAAAATTACATCAACACCGTTTATGCCTTGTTCGGCGAAGCGGTTTAATTTTTTCGTAAGAGCCGAACGAGCTCCGGTAAAATATCCGGGTGTATCAACGAAAACGATTTGCGCGTCTTCACGGTGTAGGATACCCTGAATCGGAAGCCGCGTAGTTTGCGGCTTCGGGGAGGTTATAGCAACTTTTGTGCCGATGAGAGAGTTTAACAATGTGGATTTGCCCACATTTGACCTCCCAAATAAAGTTACGAAACCGAATTTCATCAATCATAAATACCACGCTTAGCGTTTGCGGTCAATGGAACTAATCGCTCACAACATCAGGTCGCTGTTTAATGTCGGTGCGTTCTTCAGGAACGCAGACGCTTTTGGGGTCTCAAAACTATATTTATCCGGATACACCGCAACGCCTCCACGGGACGAGATTTCAAAAGTCGCTCTCGGCGCGGAGAATTGTGTTATATGGGAAAAAGAAAACGATGTATTACGGTTGATGGAACGGCTGAAAAAAGAACACAAGCGCGTGATAGCGTTTGAAGCGAAGCCGTCATTGCCATCCGTATCGTCGTTTACATTTTACGAAAACGATGTTCTGATGTTCGGGAACGAGCCGGACGGTATTCCAGACGATGTTTTAAAATATGCCGACGATGTTTTATATATACCGATGTTCGGCAAAAAATCATCGTTGAATGTCGCAGTGGCTTCGGGAGTGGCTTTGTATGCCGCGCGGTTATCTTGCGAATATGAATAAAATTACTGTCATAATTCCAACATGGAATGAGGAGAAACATTTGCCCAATCTGCTTGAAGATTTATCGTCGCAGATAATGAAGGCGGAAATTATAATCTCGGACGCGAATTCAACTGACCGAACCAGGGAAATCGCCGAGGAGTTTGGAGCTCGTGTCGTTGAAGGCGGCTTGCCCGCGGTTGGTAGAAACGCTGGCGCAAAAGCGGCGAAAGGCGAATGGCTGATTTTTCTTGACGCCGATGTTCGTCTGCCGAATGACGGTTTTCTTGACAACAGCGTAAGCGAATGTGAAAAACGGGGACTCGCTGTGGCTACCGCGCCGATATATCCCGAAGAAGGCGGCTTTATGGATAGTTTTTTTCATGCGGTGTATAATTTCTATATGCGACTGATGGAAAATCTGATTCCGCACGCAACCGGAGCTTGCATCATTGTGAAGAAGAGTGTGTTTGAAAAAGTCGGCGGCTTTAACGAGAAGATTACATTCGCCGAGGACCAGGAATTTGTCGGGAGAGCGGCCGTTTTCAAATTCGCCGTCCTAAGAACCGTTTCCGTCAGGACATCGGTCAGGCGACTGGAGCACGAAGGAAGATTCAAATTCGCACTAAAATATTTATGGGCGGAAGTGAACATTCTGCGGCACGGCTTTGTGAAACCGGGAAAAGTCCCGTACGATTTGCGTCCGCCAAGATAGCGTTGTTGTTCGCGTTCGTTGGTTTGTTTTTACCATTTTATGCCAACGCAGAAACAGCTGATGTTGGTTTTGTAGGGGTTGCTCCAAAATTTTCAAAAGAAGTGATGTATGTAGGCGATACAATAAGAGTATATGCAAGAGTTCGCAATAACGGCGATGTGGATATTTACGGAACGGTTGGTTTCTATCTCGGCGACATATTGCTTGGAAACGAACAGCCGTTTTCAGCGCCGAAAGCAGGTTTTGACGAAGAGGTATTTACGGATTTCACGGTTCCGACCGGAGCTTTCAATGTTGCGGCGCGAATCAATTCAACGACGCCAACCGATATTCGCGTTGATGATAATTATATTCAATCAACACAATTTATTCCCATTCCGGACGATGACCGAGACGGCGTATTGAACGCAAATGACAATTGTTCAAAAATTTCAAACGCCGACCAAAAAGACACTGACAAGGATGGAGAAGGGGACGCCTGCGATATTGATGACGACAATGACACGATTACAGATGAAATGGAGATAAACGAACTTGGCACTGACCCGGTTTTGGTTGATACGGATAAAGACGGGAAGCAGGACGCAAATGACAAGAATCCCACTGTATTTGACGCGCCCGCAGATGCGACGACCGCCAACGAATCTGGACCGGCAAAAAAAACGACCTCGCAAACCAACACTGAACCGGAAATGTCCGTGTTCAAAAAACTTTTTAACATAAATAAAATTACAGAAGCGCCGCAAGCAGTTGCAACAATCCAAGCGAACGCTATTGATGAACTGACTCCGCATCTGTCTCCAAAGGCGTCGTTCTCCATTGAGAAAGTCCAGTGGAATGTTTTCCGTTTTACGGCGAGACAAAACGAATTAGCGCCGGTCTCCGCAAGCTGGGATTTTGGGGACGGAGCCAAAAGCGCCGAAGTGTCGGTTTTGCATATCTTTCCAGGAGCCGGGAATTACGATGTTCGCTTGAGCGTTACGAATGAGAATGGTGAGATAGATGAAGACGGCGTCAGAATTGAAATATCTATGTTTCACCTTGGCAATCCGGTGTTTCTAGCATTTATAGCCATTCTGTCTATTTTGCTATTTCTGTCATTTGCGGCGCTTTTCCGACTTCCGAAACATGAATAACGGCAGTTTTCTCGGAGCCGCCGCCTTGCTTGCCGCGACATCGCTTGCGAGCAGGTTTTTGGGTTTAATGCGCGACAGGATGCTTTCTAGCACATTCGGCGCCGGACCGGAACTTGACGCGTATTTCACCGCGTTCAAAATTCCGGACATGGTGTACGCTTTCGTTGTACTTGGCGCTTTGTCTGCTGGCTTCATTCCTCTTTTCCTTGAGAGATATAAAAACAATAAGGAAACGGCATGGAAATTCTCAACACAAGTTTTGCTCTGTATAGGGCTGGTTTTGTCTGTTTTATCTGTTATAGGAATCGTGCTCGCAGAGCCGCTGATGACAATCCTCGCTCCCGGTTTCAATTCGGAAGTTCAGGAACAGGCCGCCACTATTTCAAGAATAATGTATGTATCAACATTTTTGCTTGGTTTGTCAGGCGTCTTCGGAGGTATTCTTCAGTCGATGAAACGCTTTGCAGTATTTGCGGTTGCGCCGCTGTTTTACAACATAGGAATAATTGGCGGCATATTTTTGGCTCAAATATTTGACCTTGGCATTATGTCGGTGTCGTATGGAGTTGCAGCGGGAGCTTTTATGCACTTCTCCATTCAATTTGTTGGCGCGTGGAAATGCGGATTTAGAACTGCTGTTCCACGACCGCTTTTTGATTCGGGCATAAAGGACCTATTTGAATTGATGGTTCCTAGAATTGCCGCTCTCGCGATGAATCAGGCGAACATTGTCGCTTTGACCGTGATTTCGTCTTATCTTGCGGCCGGAAGCGTCTCTATTTTTAATCTTACAAATAATATTCAATATGTCCCAATAGGCGTAATCGGAATATCATTCGCAATTGCCGCTTTTCCTCATTTAAGCGACGCGGCTGACAGGAAAACCATGGAAATGTTCAAAAGCATGGTGTCGTCAACGACAATGCAAATTTTGTTTTTCCTTTTGCCGGCGTCGGTGTTAATGCTGACTCTCCGCGCGCAAATAATAAGAGTTGTTCTTGGTACAGGCAGTTTCAGTTGGAATGAAACGATAATCGCGGCGAATGTTCTTGCGGTATTTGCCATAAGCATATTCGCTCAAGCTTTGATTCCGTTTTATTCTCGCGCGTTTTTTGCTATGAAAGACACAAAAACCCCGGCGCTGATTGCATTTATATCGGTTGCGTTGAATATTTTTCTGGCCTGGGTTTTAGCGGAAAGCGCCGGAATTTTCGGTGTCGCGCTTTCTTTCACTGTTGCTAGTGTTTTTCAGTGCGCACTCTTGTTTATTTTCTTGAAAGTAAAACTCGGCAGAATGATTGACTTGCGCGTGCTGAAATCAGTTATGTCAATGATCATTGCAGCCATGTTATGCGGAGTTATGGTTGAAGCACTGGAAGAACTTTATTCGGCTATGTTTAACCTTGATACTTTTGTCTCCGTGCTATTTCAAACAATTTTTGCAGGTTTCGGAGGAATACTTGTTTACATTGTGGTTATGTGGCTTTGGAAAAATAATGAGGCCATGGAACTCCTGAAAATAGCAAGCAATAAATTGTACAGAAGAGCAGGTTGGACGGAAGGAGGAGAGGAGGCAATAGACAATCCTTGAATCATAAACGATTTTACGGTAAGATTTCGTCAATATGAAAGCGATGAGCGCGGAAGAATTGCGGAGAGCGTATCTGGATTTTTTCATCTCAAAGGGACATAAAGAAATTCCTTCCGCTTCTTTGGTTCCCGAGAACGACCCGACTGTTTTGTTTACAACTTCCGGAATGCATCCGCTTGTGCCATATCTGCTCGGCGAACCGCACCCATTAGGCAGACGACTTTGCAGTGTGCAGAAATGCGTAAGAACCGGCGATATAGATGAGGTTGGAGACAATACGCACCTAACATTTTTTGAAATGCTCGGAAATTGGTCGTTGGGCGACTATTTCAAAGAAGATGCAATTAACTGGAGTTTTGAGTTTTTAACGAAAATTTTGGAAATACCGATTGAAAAGCTCGCCGTCTCGTATTTTAAAGGCGATGATTTAGTGCCGAGCGACGATGAATCAAAACGATTGTGGGAGAAAAACGGTATTCCAGCAGGACGGATACAGCAATTTGACCGCAAGGATAATTGGTGGGGGCCCGTTGGACAAACCGGGCCGTGCGGGCCGGATTCAGAAATGTTTTATTGGACTGGCGAAGGCAATGTGCCGGAAGTTTTTGACCCTGAAAACGACAAAGAGTGGGTTGAAATCTGGAACGATGTTTTCATGCAATACAACAAAACGAGTGATGGAAGTTTTGAGCTGCTGGACAGGCCGAATATTGACACCGGTATGGGTTTTGAGCGCATGCTCGCAATATTAAACGGGAAAGCATCGGTATACGACACTGAATTATTTGTGCCGATTATCAATGCCGTGGAGTATGTGACGAATAGGTCATATGCGCTCTACTTGCGTGATATTCGTATCGTTGCTGACCATGTTCGTACGGCAACTATGATGATTGCCGACGGGGTACAGCCGGCAAATAAAGATCAAGGGTATGTTTTGAGACGGTTAATCAGGAGAGCGTCTATTATGTTGTCTTCCGGACTCGACAGAGCTCCCGGAAACACGGCACAATCATTTATTGCCGAGTCGTGCATGAAGACGCTTGAAAACGCGTATCCTGCTCTGACGACTTCGCACGACAATATAATCAAGACGATAACAGAAGAAGAAACGAGATTTGAACACACGCTTGAAAAAGGTCTACGAGAGTTTGAAAAGATTTTTGAGAAAAACAAATCCATTTCCGGAGTTGACGCATTCAATTTATATCAATCTTTTGGTTTTCCTTGGGAACAAACTGAAGAACTTGCTCGCAAAAAAGGGCATGGAGTAAACCGCGAAGCGTTTCAGAATGAGTTCTTGAAGCATCAAGAAACTTCTCGTGTGGGCGCGGAACATAAATTCGCTGGCGGCTTGGCCGATAATTCGGAAGAGGTAAAAAAATTACACACAGCGACGCACCTTCTTCATCAGGCATTGCGAATCGTCCTTGGTTCGCATGTGGCGCAGAAGGGAAGTAATATAACTGCGGAACGGCTTCGTTTTGATTTTTCTCATCCAGAAAAAATGTCTGCCGAACAACTGAAAGCAGTTGAAGATATTGTAAACGAGCAAATTTCAAAAAACTTACCAATGGGTTTTGAAATGCTATCGGTTGAAGAGGCAAAGGAAGCGGGAGCGATAGGATTGTTTGAAAACAAATATGAAGCAATCGGCGGAAAAGTTAAGGTGTATACTGCGGGAAATGAAGAAAAAGGAGTGTTTTCAAAGGAAATATGCGGTGGTCCTCACGCCGATAATACCGGCTCGCTTGGGAGGTTCAAAATAATTAAAGAGGAAGCCGTCTCGTCCGGCATGAGAAGAATAAAGGCCGTGTTGACCTCTCCCGCTTGACTATTATAAGCCGCTAATTTATAATTCCGCCGAGTTCTATGCATAAAACAGGCCCGTCCAATCCAGGAAAAGAGTTTCTTGAAATAAGGGGGACAATAGAAGAACTTCTCCCTGGAGCAAGCTTCAAAGTGAAGCTAGAAAACGGACTGGCGATCACCGCCTATTTGTCCGGGAAAATGCGCACCAACAGAATTCGCCTTCTCCCGGGAGATGAAGTAAAAGTTGAAATCTCTCCGTACGACCTTACAAAAGGCAGAGTGGTCTACCGCTTCTAAATAGACAGAACTTTACTAAAAGTTCTTGAGTGTCTTTTTTGCCAAGCTATTATGAAAGTAAGGGCTTCCGTGAAAAAAATTTGCCGCGACTGCAAGACGGTCAGAAGAGACCGTCGTGTTTGTGTAATTTGCTCAAACCCTAAACATAAGCAAAGACAGGGCTAATATGGCACGCATCGCCGGAGTAACACTTCCGAAAAACAAGCGCATTGTCATCGCGCTCGCGTATCTGTTTGGAATAGGGAAATCGCGTTCGGTGGAAATTTTGAAGAGAGCCGGCATTTCCGAAGACATTCGTGTTTCTAATTTAACTCTGGAACAAGAGAATGCGATAAGAGTCATCGTTGAGAAAGAATTCCGCGTTGAAGGAGAACTGAAACGAGATATCGCCAACAACATCAAGCGATTGAAAGATATATCCGCATACCGTGGTATCAGGCATGCTAAACGATTACCGGTTCGCGGTCAGAGAACTAAGACAAACAGCAGAACGGTGCGCGGAAATGTCAGAAAAACGACTTTAAGCGGCAAGAGAATCTTGACAAAGACATAATATGATGGAAGAGGTAAAAAAACCGACCGTAAAACGGTCAAAGTCAAAAGTTGCGCGCCAGGTGTCGCACGGACAAGCGCACATTCATGCTTCGTATAACAATACAATGGTCACTATTACTGATTTGAACGGCAACACTCTAGCGTGGTCGTCTGCTGGGCATATGGGGTTTAAAGGGCCGAAAAAATCAACTCCGTTTGCCGCGTCGCAGGTAGTTGAAGATGTTGTAAAAAAAGCTTTAAATTTTGGCGTAAAAGAAGTGAATGTTCTCGTCTATGGAATCGGTTCAGGCAAAGATTCAGCAATCCGAACCCTTCATTCTGCGGGATTGAGCGTATTATCAATAAAGGACATAACGCTGACTCCTCACAACGGCTGCAGACCTCCTAAACCGAGACGGCTATAATATATGGGAAGATACACTGGACCAAGAGCGAGAATATCAAGGCGACTGGGTGTCGTGCTTCATGATGGTATTGAGAAAGTTTTTAAACGAAGGCCATATTCTCCAGGAGCGCACGGACCGAAAAATGCACAGTCGCGGCAGAGGTTGTCAACCTTCGGTTTGCAGTTGCGCGAGAAACAGAAAGCGAAGAATTTGTTTGGAATTCGTGAGAAACAATTCAGGAATTATGTTGAACGCGCCGTAAAGAAAACCGGAAACACATCAACCGCGCTGGTTATGGAGCTTGAAATGCGCCTTGATAATGTCGTGTATCGGCTTGGCTTCGCCAATTCAAGACCGCATGCCAGACAAATGGTTTCTCACGCAATGTTTGTGGTAAACGGCTGTCCTACCAATGTTCCGAGCTTTCAGGTCTCGGTTGATGATATAATAACTTTGAAAGACAATAAGAAAAAGAAAGTTTTTGCGCAGACATTGTCGGAACAACTTAAAACCGCCAGATGTCCGTCATGGCTTTTAAACGACCCCGTTGCCCTCACGGGCAAGATTCTTTCCTTGCCTTCTGACGAGGAATTGAAACAGGAGGTCTTTGACCCGAAGATGATTATTGAATTCTATTCTCGTTAACGAACCATATGTCTTTAGATTCATTTTTGCTTCCATCTTCGGTAACCGTGATACACGAAAAGGACTCGCGTTTTGCGTCTCTTACAGTTGAGCCGCTATTTCAGGGCTACGGCACCACGGTTGGCAATGCACTTCGCAGAGTGATGTTGTCTTCATTAGACGGTGCCGCACTGACATCGGTAAAAATACAGAATATATCTCATGAATTCACTGCTGTAAAAGGCATCAGAGAAGACATAGTTGAGGTTACACTGAATTTGAAGCAGGTGCGGATGAAGGTATTTTCTGAAGAACCTGTTCGTCTTACGATTGAGAAAAAAGGACAGGGAGTAATTACAGCAGGCGATTTTGCTAAGAACGCCGATGTTGAAATCGTAAATCCTGACGCTGTTATTGCCACCTTGACTGATGACACAACGACTTTCAGAATGGATGCAATTGCTTCCAGAGGCCGCGGCTTTGTTCCTGTTGAAGAGAGAGAAAACGAGGAGCTGGAGGTCGGTATGATTAAATTGGACGCGATTTACAGTCCGGTCAGAAATGTGGCCATTCATGTTGAACCGGTTCGTATTGGTGATATTACGAATTTTGATAAGCTGGTTATGAACATTGAAACGGACGGAGCGATGTCTCCGGAGGAAGCGGTAAAGAAAAGCGTAGACATTCTTATGGAGCATTTCAAAATAATCAGCGAGGCGCCGGCGATTCAATAATCTATGAGGCACAGGAAAAAAGGAGTAATTTTAGGAAGAAAGGCGGCTCCGAGAAAAGCAATGCTTGAACAGCTTGCTACGAGCGTGGTTTTGTTTGAGACAGTGCGAACCACAAAAACAAAGGCGCAGGTAGTTAGACCAATAATTGACAAATGCATAACAATCGGGAAAGAACCGACACTTGCCGGCCGTAGAAAACTGATTGGAATTTTAAACACTGCCGGAGCGGTCAGAAAAGTTCTTGAAATATTATCCCCGAGATATAAAAGCCGCTCAGGAGGGTATACAAGGGTTACAAAATTAGGCAAACGACTCGGCGACTCCGCGGAGATGGTTGAAATTTCATTTGTTTAAAATATGGCGAAAGATAAGAAGACATGGGGAACAATCAAAGTCAACGCGGCAGGCCGAGCGCTTGGGCGGGTTGCTACCGAGGTCTCAAAAATATTAATGGGAAAGCACCGAGCTGATTATTCGCCGGAGGAGATTGGCGGCGACTCGGTTATAGTTTTGAATGTGAAAGAAATTACCATTCCAAAAAGTAAAATGGAATCAAAATTATATAGGCGACATAGTGGATACCCGGGAGGGCTCAAAGAGGCCTTAATGAAAGACATGTGGGCTAAGGACCCGGTAACAGTAATGAAATTAGCGGTAAAACGAATGTTGCCTGCGAACAGATTGCGTGATAAGAGGATGAAAAGATTGACTGTTGAATAATATGGCAAACTTTGAAGGAACTTATGTAAGCTCAATAGGAAGGCGAAAAACCGCCATTGCCCAGGTTCGGTTATATAAACGAGGCGGAGGAAATATCGTGGTAAATGGCATGCCGTATAAGGAATACTTTGGGGCGCAGAGTTATAGGGACAAAGTGTTGTCTCCGCTTATAAAAGTCGGGATGTCGGAAACCGCAGATATTGAAATTAAGACAGTTGGTGGTGGCAGGAAAGGTCAGGCCGATGCAATATGTTTAGGTATAGCGAGAGCTTTGGCAAAAATGGATGATACTCTCAAATTATCACTCAAATCAGATGACTTGCTTACGCGCGATTCAAGAATAAAAGAGCGAATGAAGCCGGGGCACAGAAAAGCAAGGCGGTCGCCGCAATGGTCAAAGAGATAAAGCCCCGTTGGGGCTTTTTTGTTTGGTTTATTTCTGCTAAAATTTCACCATGTCCTTGCTTTCAAAAAACACTTTTTTGCTCACGGGGGCGATGGTTGGGCAAAAAGCCATAGCATTTGTTTACTTTGCCATTATTGCACGGTCAATGGGTGCGGAGATTACCGGGCAATATTTCCTTGCTCTGTCTTTAACCACAATGGTGGGAGTGGTGGCGGACTTCGGTATGACGAGTGTGCTTATACGCGACGGAGCAAAAGCGAAGGAATCCATTGAACGATATCTGGGCACAATATGGGCGGCAAAAGCCTTGTTTATAGCGGCTGCGTTCCTGTTATCCATAATTTTGTCTGACATATTTGGTTACGATTATGAACTTAGACAATTGGTTGTTTTGGCGGCCGTCATAACAGCGTTGGATGCCGTTCATCTCACACTCTACGGAATTCTTAGGGCTCATGAAACGATAAAAGCAGAATCGCTTGGAATGTTTGCGGGACAGGCAGTTACATTGATTGCCGGCGCCATATTTATAGTTTATGTGAAAACGCCGGCCGCGTTGATGATTGCACTAATGTTGGGAAGCATAACAAATATCGCAATTTCGTTTATTGCGCTGAAGATGAAAAAAATAAAAGCTTTTTCTTTTACAATTTCCAGAGACGCATTTCAGACATTATTAAAAAGTGCATGGCCGTTTGCATTAGCCGCAATATTCGTAAAGATATATTCCAGCGCCGACGCAATAATGTTGAGGCACTATTTTGACGATGACACAGTCGGTGTCTATAGCGTGGCGTATAAATTGACATACGCTTTTCAGTTTCTTCCGATGGCATTTATCGCCGCTTTGTATCCAAGAATGAGCGCTGTTATCGGCCAATACGATAGAATTGAACTTAAGCGAGTTTTGCTAAAATCAATGTCGTATATGGCGATGCTCGCATTTCCTATCGTGTTCGGCATATTTTCAACAGCAGATATGATTGTTCCGTTTGTATACGGAAGCGACTACGGCACCGCCGTTGTAACACTGCAAATAATGGTATTTTCGCTACTGTTTATATTTCTTGATTTTCCAATCGGCACACTTTTGAACGCAGATAATCGGCAAACAACAAAAACTCTGATAATGGGCGGGACTATGGTAGTTAATCTTGTCTTAAATTTCATCCTTATACCAAAATATGGAGGTATTGGAGCCGCGTCCTCTGCCGTGATTGCCTTCGCGTTCTTGCTGCTCGCCGGAATAATCGCGCTCCATAAAAGCGTACCAATGGTC
>CAYIOW010000022.1:0-578 GCA_964365275.1 uncultured Gammaproteobacteria bacterium | reverse complement strand
GAGGTCTCCAGCAGCACCGTCCCCATCTTGCCATGCAGGTAGTCCAGCAGGTATCGGATGTTGAAAGCGATTCGCGCGCCGTTTGTATCGTCGGTTGCGATGTTGTTTGTTGTTTTACTTTCAAAACAAACCATTGGATTATTCGCTATACTTCTCGGAGCAGTTACTTATGTCGCTCTTCTTCGTCTGTCAAATCGCGGCATTTCAATTAAAGAAATCGCACGCGACATTTTATGAGATTACTCACTTTCACAACTGATTATTTTCCGTCGCCCGGAGGCGTTGCCAGATATGCGAAGACGGTGGCGGAATACTTTGGAGACGAAATGCGCGTCGTTGTTCCAGATTTTCCAAAGCGTTTCTTCGGCTGGCTTTTATCAATTCGCCATTTGATGAAATTTCGGCCGGACATCGTCTTTGTTCACCAAATTCTACCTATTGGAACTGTGGCGTTAATTTTCCGTCTGATATATGGCGGAGAATATATCGTTTTTTTCCACGGAATGGATTTTGAACTGGCTACTCGCAATCGGTGGAAGAGGTTTCTGACTGTAAGGATAATGAGAGGAGCGAAAGCG
>CAYIOW010000021.1:13888-14379 GCA_964365275.1 uncultured Gammaproteobacteria bacterium | reverse complement strand
CACAGCTCCCGCGCGGGACTCGGTGGGGGGGGAGATGTGAGGACGGGGGTCGGAGACGCCATCCTGCGGGCCGCCGCGGCGCCACGCACGACCCCACCCCCCACGCCGACGGTCGCCGCAACAGCGCCGGCGAGCGCACCGCCCTCCCCCACGACGGAGCCGAAGAAGGCGCCGACCGTGGATGAGGTGGTGAAGCAGGCGAACGACGAGGTACAGGAGGCCATCGGTAACGCCGTGCGGAAGACCTCGGAGGAGTTCATCCGCTTCCTCCGCGGTGAGAAGGACACCTCCGCCGTCCCCTTTGACCCCAAGCGGCACATCCGCCAGGGGAACAGGTGGGGGCTGGTGTCGGTGGACGGGTTCGGACCGCGGGTGGACGCGGGACAGAACTGGGATGGGGCAGTGGTCGTGGCGGACATGAAGAAGATGTCCTGCTACGAGTCCATCCTCCCGTTCCAGGGGTTCCGGTGGACGCCGGAGTTCCGGGCGAT
>CAYIOW010000021.1:0-13878 GCA_964365275.1 uncultured Gammaproteobacteria bacterium | reverse complement strand
GGGCGATCTACGCCACGAAGAGCGGCAACGACATCCGGATCTTCCCCATCCCACGAGAGTTCTACGCCCAGGTCCTCGCGGCCTGGGATGAAGCAGAGAACAAGCGGACGGCGGCCGTCCGTGCCAGGAAGGCCTCCGAAGAGAGGGCGGTGGGGCAGGCGGCGGCAGAGGCGCAGAGGGAAAAGGAGCGGGCGGAAGGCGAAGTCGCCAACCGCTTGGCTCTGAACGAGAAGACCACCAAGGCCTGGGAGACGGTCCTCGCGGACCGCTCCAAGGAGAAGGGGTGGTTCCCGCTCTCCGACCTCGCCCAGGAGGGCCGGTACGAGCTCGTCAACATGGGCAAGATGCCCGTGAAGGACGCGCTGACCGGCGCAACTTGGAACAAGGAGGTCGCCGGGAAGAAGGTTCTCGGTCTCGCTCACCTCCTCGTGGACGAGACGACCTGGGGGGCGATCGGCGTGTCCAAGAGGACTGCCGATGCCATCTCCCCCGAGAAGCTCGCCGGCTTCCGTCTGGTCCCGCCCATCGTGGCGGAAATCCAGCGGGCGCTGGTGGAGTCGTTCTGGAAGAAAACGGACAAGGATGTCCTCTTCCTGAACGGTGCGAAGTCCTCCGACCTCCTCCGGGGTCAGACCACGAGGATGCACCTGGTGGAGGAGCTCGTCGGCTACCGCGACGACCTCACCGGCCAGGCGACCTCGCCTCCGAAGAAGGGCGAGAGGAACCGGCGCCTCGTCGGACGGCTCCTGGACCGGAAGTCCGGCAGGACCGTGGGGATGCTCCAGGTCACCTGGAAGCACCTCACGGGCGAGTTCGGTGGGAAGGCCGTCCTCACCCCCGCGGAGATGGAACGCTACTACTGGCTTCCACCGGTGGTGGCCGCCATCCAGAAGTGGGTGGCGGAGGAACTCCCAGAGGTCCGCGAGGCGAAGCGGAAGAACCCCGTCGTGCTCCCGCCGGAGGAGCAGATGGCCATCGCGAACGGTCGTCGCGAAGAGCGACGACAGCGAGGGCACCGCTCCGAGGAGGCGCGGAGGTTGGGTGAGGAGGCCCTCACCCGCGCTGTCCGCAAGGGCGGGAAGGGCGTTGAGGCCGCCGTGGTATTCGGCCACGGTTCGCTGATCGCCCAGCGCGATGCCGAGCGTTCCGCTCGCGCCGGAAAGAAGCCCGGCGGGAAGGGCAAGGGCGGAGGCAAGAAGACCGCCAAGGCCCAGAGCGGAAAACCCGGCAAGAGCGGCGGTAAGCGCGGCCGGCGCAACGGAGGCGACGAGTAGTTTTCCCTCCCTCTCCACCCCACGCACTGTGGGACTTCGGAGAGGTGGGGTTCAGCAATGAGCGCGGTCTGGGTTTCTCCCGGGCCGCGCTCTTCCTTTTTTAATTTTAATTCCCTCCCCTAAATAGTGGAGGTGGGATACGACTTTAATTCCCTCCCCTAAATAGGGGAGGTTAGGAGGGGTATGACAACTTTCATAAGTAAGGGTCTGAACCCCTTCTATCTTTTAACTTATCCACATTGACTTTCCTAACTTATTACGCGACAATGTTACGACGCTTGAGACAAAAGTTCGCGCCCACTTTATAACCGCTCTTTCTCCGCGGTTCCGCGAGCAAATTTTAAGCGAAGATCTCCACCCCATTACGCCTCGTTTTTGTTTGGCGCCGCGTGGAGGTTTTTCTTTAACTTTTTGTGTTCTCGTCCGTGTCCAAACTCACCAATCGTGATAAAATGTGTTCGTTATGCACAAACGAAAACGCGCAAGAGACGATAATTACTATCGTAGACCGCTATCGCAAGACGCAAAGAAAGGATTACTGATTGTCTTGTTATTGCTGGCAACATCGCTGATTCTACTTTCCGCATTCGGCCTCGCCGGAGTCGCAGGGATTTATATTGATAGGTATATGGCGCTTGGTTTTGGCTGGACACGGCTCGTCGTTGCCTTGTCCTTGTTGATAGTCGCGCTCGGATTCATATTTCCAAACAGCGAACGGCTTACGAAGTGGACATATACGGGACTTTTGCTTTTCTTCCTGTCAGGAAACGCCCTAATCAACTTGCTGACAATCAAAGGCGGCGCTATAACTCCGAAATTGCTGGCAGAAAACGGCGGATATTTCGGTCTCATTCTGGAACGACAGGGATTCACGATGCTCGGTTTTTGGGGGGCGTTCGTGGTGCTGACGGCGCTACTTGCGGTTTCGCTCGTCCTCATATTCCATTCGTCGTTTGACGACTTGCGCGACTTAATTTCAAGATTGAAAGAGGCAAAATACGCTCGCGAAGAACGGAGGCATGAAGAAAACGATAGTGAAGGCGAGGATGACGACAGCGAAACGGTAAATGATGAGAATCTTGCGTCTCCCGCCCACAAACGCTTCTCTATCGGCGGGGGGCAAACCCATAAAGAGGAAACGCTAATCACCAAAAAACAGAAACGAATAGAATTATCGCTAGACCTTCTGGACAGCCGTCCGCTTCAACCCGATTCCGGCGACATTGGCCGAAACAGCGAAATAATCATTCGCACTTTTGAGAATTTCGGGATATCAACCGAGGTGGTTGATGTGTCGGTGGGACCAACAATAACGCAATACGCCATAAGACCGGCAGATGGAATAAAACTTTCCCGCATCGTTGGGCTTCAAAGCGACCTCGCTCTTGCTTTGGCCGCCCATCCCATTCGCATTGAAGCGCCAATCCCGGGTAAATCGCTTGTTGGAATAGAAGTTCCGAATAAATCCATCGCGACTGTTTCGCTTCGTTCAATATTGGAATCAAAATCGTTCAAACACCGTGATTCCGAATTGTCAGTGGCGCTTGGAATGGATGTTTCAGGGAAAGCATGGGTCGGCGGACTTGAAAGAATGCCGCATTTGCTGGTTGCCGGCGCAACCGGTTCAGGAAAATCCGTGTGTCTGAACGCAATGATTATCAGCTTGCTCTACCAACACGGACCGGATATGCTGAAATTCATTTTGATTGACCCGAAGAGGGTTGAACTTCCTGCATACACCGGCATCCCGCATCTTCTTGTACCTCCGATAACGAAAGCGGAAGAAGCGATTAACGCGCTGAAATGGACTGTCCGCGAAATGGAAAGACGGCTTGATGTACTTTCTGCAAACAATGTTCGTAACATAGCAAGTTACAATAAGAAATCAACGGAACAAATGCCGTATATTGTTGTGATTATGGACGAATTGGCCGACCTGATGTCAACATCGGCGCGCGATGTTGAAGCGCTTGTCGTGCGAATCGCCCAAATGGCGCGTGCAGTCGGCATACATCTGATTTTAGCAACACAAAGACCGTCGGTTGACATTATCACCGGCACCATCAAAGCGAACATTCCGGCCCGAATCGCTTTCGCTGTTGCGTCTCAAACTGATTCGCGAACGATTCTTGATTATAGCGGAGCTGATAAATTGCTCGGCCGCGGCGATATGCTTTACACCTGCGCCGAACTTCCAAAGGCGCGGCGAATGCAGGGGGCCTTCGTTTCAGACCAGGAAATCAAAAATATCGTTGACGCCTTGAAGAAAGAAAATGCTCCCGACTATAACTACGATGTGCTGGAAAGCCACAAGCGCGGCGGAACGGCGTTCTCCGACGGGGAAGATTCAGACCCATTGTTAAAAGATGCCGTTGAAGCCGTTTTACAAGCCGGCAAAGCGTCCACTTCACTTCTGCAGAGACGGCTAAAAGTCGGTTATTCGCGGGCGGCGAGAATGATAGACCTGATGGAAGAACGCGGAATAATCGGTGTCCAGCAAGGCGCAAAGCCAAGAGAGATTCTGATTGCATCAATGGACGAACTCACCGATGAACCACCCACGATTAATAACGAGCCGCCGGATATAACGGAAGAAGCGGAGGAGGAATATGACGAAGACAATGAATCAAACGATGAACCGGTTGACGAAGATGAAGACAACAAACAATAAACCCCAATCTTACTTCTATGGATGTAACACTATGAAACGGGACTTAGCATTTTCAGGAATGATAGAGTTCTGTTAAATAGTGTTATATACATATTGTTATGCTGATGATTCGGCCGCTGGAAAGCAACAGTATAGGAGGAAAGTTACGGTCGTTGCGTAAACGACAAGGGATAAGTTTGGAACAGGTGGCGCGCAACACAA
This sequence comes from uncultured Gammaproteobacteria bacterium, assembly GCA_964365275.1. Taxonomy (GTDB): domain Bacteria; phylum Patescibacteriota; class Patescibacteriia; order UBA9934; family UBA11717; genus CAYIOW01. The sequence continues at coordinate 9,732 of CAYIOW010000021.1, read as the reverse complement.
AGGTACAAAAAAAATACTTGGAGGCGATTGAAAGAGATGCGTTTTCCGAACTTCCTGACCAGCAAGTCGCGCTCCGTGTTTTGGCGACATTCGCTACGGCCTTAAACGGCGACCCAGCATATTTCGCGGCAAGATTTCAAGATGAGGCGGGGATGTGCTTTGCAACGCCAACTCTGCTAAAATTGCCAAGGCAGAGAACAAGAAAAATTATGCTTCTGCGATGGCGGTCATTCGCTTTTGCGGGAGTTTTATCCGCCCTCGCAACTGCTGTGCTTATTTACCTAGGATTTCAGATACTGGCGCTAACGGCCGCCCCGAATTTGCTGGTTGATTCACCCGGCAAAGATATGGAAACGACAAGTCAGTTTCTTGAAGTTACCGGACAAACCGAGAAAGAGGCGCAGATAACGGTAAACAATAATGTCGTCGTAACCGACCCAACCGGACGATTCACACACAAAATCACTCTTGAACGAGGGCATAATCAAGTGGTCATAACCGCCAGAAGGAAGTTCGGCAAATCGCGAACAGAGGAGAGAAATGTGTTTTTTGAACCGGTGCGAAGAAATAATTAACAATAAATATGAATACACTAGTAAGCACAAAAGCGGAGGCGAAGGAAAAATTTCATGCAGCGGAGGCGGCGATGAATCAGATAAAAGAAAGATTCGGCGATGGAGCGATTATGCGTCTCGGCGAAGCAAAAACCACGAAGGTGGAGGCGATTTCAAGCGGGTGCTTGAGTATGGATGTCGCGCTCGGCGTCGGCGGATTTCCGCGCGGTCGCATCATAGAAATTTATGGTCCCGAATCGTCCGGTAAAACCACTTTGGCGCAACACTTGGTCGCAGAAGTTCAAAGGCAAGGCGGTATCGCGGCGTTCGTGGATGCGGAACACGCGCTTGACCCTGATTACGCGAAAAAAATCGGCGTGAACATTGATGAGATGTTCATATCGCAACCGGATACCGGTGAACAGGCGCTTGAAATCGTTGAAACACTCGTCCGTTCAAACGCTGTTGATGTCATCGTGGTTGATTCTGTCGCCGCTTTAACGCCAAAGGCGGAGATAGAAGGCGACATGGGCGACAGTCATATGGGTTTGCAGGCGCGGCTTATGAGCCAAGCGCTTCGCAAACTTGCCGGAATCGTCTCAAAGAGCAAAACGATTGTCGTTTTTATCAACCAGATTAGAATGAAAATAGGTGTGATGTTTGGAAATCCGGAAACGACTCCCGGCGGCAATGCTTTGAAATTCTATGCGTCAATAAGAGTGGAGATACGACGTTCCGCTCAAATCAAACAGGGGGACACAATTGTCGGTAACCGAACGAGAGTAAAAATCGTGAAAAACAAAGTGGCTCCGCCTTTTCGCACATGCGAGTTTGACATTATGTACAATGAGGGCATTTCAACATCCGGCGATTTGCTTGATATAGGTGTGCAATTCAAATCAATAGAAAAAAATGGCAATTCATATAAGTTCGGCGAGGAAAAACTGGGTGTTGGACGCGAGGTCGCGCGAATGTATCTGAAAGAACGGCCTGAACTTATTGCGACGATTCGCGCCGCAACCGAAACCGCAATGCAAAATGCCATCACTGAAAACTAATCAATAAGTATGAAAAAAACATATACACTGCAAGGTCTTGGCGAGACAGTTGACGATGTATTGAAAACGATAAATGCGTTCGCCACCAATACCGAAAAGCGTCTGGCATATATTGAGAAGAATATGGCCACAAAGGAGGATTTAAAGAATCATCCTACCAAGAAGGACATGGAAGGGTATACAACAAAAAAAGATCTTGAAGTGTTCGTGACAAAGAAAGATCTTGAAGCGTTCGCAACAAAAAAAGATCTGGACGCGTTTGCTACAAAGAATGATTTGATCGCAATGAAAGACGAAATCATTGAGACTGTTAACAACAAAATAACCGTTGAGTTCAGAAAAAGTGACCGCAAGTTCGGTACACTTGTAGACGCGCTAGACGAACACAAAGTCCTCCCAACCAAAGTAACTAATCGTATCCGAGCAATGGAGCCGTTTCCGCAAACCGCATAATAATCACTCGGAAACAAATAAAAACACGGAACGCCTTCGTGTTTTTGTTGTTATCAACTGCTAAACTCTGCTTCCGCTTCGTTCCAAAACACCGCTTTTATAAAGTTCAACGACTACCATAACTGCCGCAAGCACGGTCGGACCGGCTATAAAACCAATCCATCCGAACAATTGGATACCGCCAAGAATTGAAATCAGAATCAGCAGAGCGTGCATATTCGTACGCCCCTGCAATAGCATCGGCGACAGCAAATTGTCCACCATACCAACTATCAGCGCCGACCAAACGGCAAGACCGATTGCCGAGCCGGTTTCACCAATTACCAGAAGGTACACGATAGCCGGCAACAATATGATTCCGACCCCAACAATCGGCACTTGCGAAGCGACAATGATGAGAGCTCCCCATAAAAACGCGCCCGGCACTCCAAAAATAGTCATTCCTATAGTCGCCAAAACCGACTTAATGACGGCAATTACAAGCGCACCAAAAACAACCTGCCTGACCGTCTGCACGATTTTATGAACAATCTGCTTGTCGGTTGAATCTTGAAACGGACTTAAATCAAGCACTGTTTCAAAAATCTTCCTCCTGTCAGCCAGCATATAGTACAAAGCAATGAAGAAAATCAGCGTCTGCATCGCCAATTTTGCAGTGCTTGAGAACAGCGAACCCATATTTTCAATCGCCCAACTCGCCAGCGACCTGGCCGTGGCCACCAAATTGAGTGAAGCGAGAACACCGCGAGCATCAAAAGGCAATTTGTCCAAAAACGGCGCGCGCATTGACGAAACATTTGAAACCCAACCGCCTTCGCCTATTGATGATTTAACCAAATCCGCGGCTTGCGCTCCGGCGACATAGGCAACCCAAAGCAACGGCAAAAAGACAACAATAAAAACCGCCAGCACCAAAATCGCGGTCCTCATCCTTGGCCATGGAAATATCTTTGCGAAATGACGGTCTACCGGAGATAAAATAATTGCAACAATCCCGGCCGTCAAAAGCACAAGAGCATATGGAGCAATAACTTTCCAAAAAAGAAAAAGCACACCGCCTGCGATTAACAGGAAAAACCATCTAGCTGTTTCTCTTGAATGTGATGACATACAGCAAAATGATACCACGATATGACACTTCGCAATAAAAAAACCCGAGGTAAGAGCCATGAGAATAGGCAGATGAGGCTCGCCGATTTATCTCAATGCACCGCCGTGCGAAGCGTCTTGCCACGCTCCCGACTCCCATCCCACACCGTCCCGCTTGACGGTGGATTATCTTACCTAGAAACTTTCTTAATTACTTTTTCAAACGAGGTTGGATAGTTCTTGTACATGCCAATACGGTACGGTACGGTAGGTAATGCAACATACGCATGACGCAAAGCTGTTTCGGGATAGTAAGGCAACTTCCCGATGTATTCAAACACCGGCTGTGGACTTGCATAGGCAAGGTGCTTCGCAAGAAAGATGTTGCCATCAACTTCGTGAATGAGTTGAAGCACCTTTAGGAGCACCACAATAGAGAACATAATGAAGATTTCCGCGACCATACTCCCATCACGCAGTCCAAGGATCAACGCGATAAAAACGCCTGTCAACAACACGATAACGATCCAGTGGTGCCATGTCATGGTGCACTTCGCCACCAACGCCACCTCGTGGTTTATGCTAAACAACTGTGCCTTGGTGCTGTGCAGATTCTGCATGAGCGACGCGTGTCTCCTGTTTGTCACTATAAGAGAATCGACCGTTTGTATAATCGCATCTAGTTTCACGCGTGTTGGCACGGCATGTTCAAGTAGCTTATGGTCCAACGACGAAATCATGTAGGCATCAATGACCTCCGAGAGCGATTTGGCTCTCTTGGGTTGGATGAGTCGCGCAAGATTATAGAGAGAGATCAATGTTGTATTCTCCGATACGATAAGCGCTTGGAGCCGAAAGTGATTTTGTGTCGTCGCCGCAAAGAAAAATCCAAGGAAAATCACAAGCAAGAGCGATATCACTGTAAGCATGGTTGATAGATCAAACGAGAACACAAATAATGGGGTGAGAAACACAAGAGCCCACGACGCCATTACAAGAAGCGCGTCGCTCCACGAAACAATCCTCCTGATCATTTTCATCATACCTCCTTCAATACATTTATATTGTGAAAGTAGCTGTTTCTCTTGAATGTGATGACATACAGGAAAATGATACCACGATATGACACTGCTTGACAAAAAAACTCGAGGTTATCAGCCCTTCGCGAAGAGTGGGATCAGTCTCCGAGGAAGAGAGCTACATTCGAAAACAATCGTCGCCGAACCGCACCCACGAAGGAACGATTTCCGGTGGCCACGGGCGGAATAGTGGCAACTCGGATGTCGGAAGAATACCGTGATCTCGCGTTCCACGAGTCGGACATGCGTCTGCCGAACCACGATATACCGCGTCTTTTCCGCACCACGGGCACATTTTAGACACCCGTTTTTCCTGAAAAGAGGAGCAGTGAGCATCTGAACGCCAATTGCGGCATCGCTTGCTCCGATTGACTGGCTACATCCGTCAAACACGAACCGCCCGTCCGCGTCCACGGTGTATGTATCGCGCGCTTACCCTCGCACTCGAAACATACGAGAATCATTCGCTCCTTTTGAAACCGTGGCGACTAGCATCGTATCCGCTATCCACGATGGCACCCAGCCGGCGCTACGGACAAACCTTTCCGTGAAATGGAGGAAAGTGCCGGGCATGATGTTTGAAATCGTTCGCCTATCAACCACGACAGCCCCCACAACATCCCTTTGCGGAAAATTCCTCATCACTGCCTCCTTGGAACCTAAGTTCCTGTTTCGGCCTTCCGCAAACCATTTCAACTCTCTCTCAAATATGTTCCCCAGTCAAACACGATAGAAACTTCAGATATTGAACAAACAAAAACACACCGCGCAATGACACTTACGGTGTGTTGTTCTTACCCATTCACTCTCTCAACATACTCCCCGGTCCCGGTATTCACCATTATGCGGTCTCCTTCTTTCAGGAAGATGGGCACACGAACTACCAAACCATTGTCCAGCGTGGCGTCTTTTTGAACATTTCCGGACGCCGTATCGCCTTTTACGGCCGGTTCGGTTTGTACGATTGTGTATTCAATCTTTTTTGGCAGTTCTATCGCAACAGGCGCGTCTTCGTGCAAAGAAATAATTACTTCAACTCCTTCTTTAAGGTATTTTCCGTCATCGCCAACCGCATCGCGGCTCGCCGCAACTTGCTCGTATGTGTTGGTGTCCATAAATGTATGGGCAATAGTATCCGAAAACAGAAATGACATATTTCTTCTGACAACATCTGCGAACTCAAGCGATTCGGTCGCCTTGAAGGTATTTTCAACCGTCTTTCCGTTGGCAAGATTCTTCAGGCGAATGCGGGTAAATGCCGAGCCCTTGCCGGGCGATACATGTTGAAATTCGCCAATTGCCCACAAGTCGCCTTTCCAGCGAATCACCATTCCTTTTTTGATTTCAGAGACGCTTGCCATATGTTTTGTTAATGATAAGACATTATCGAGGAAACAAGGATATCTTCTATTGAGCTGGCTCCGAACAGGGTCATTAGAAAACGGTCAAAACCGATTGCATTTCCAAAAAGCGGTTCTTTAATTAACGACAGCGCAGCAAGCAATTCCTCATCAATCGGAAATACGGTTTTTCCGAGTCGTTTTCGTTCTTCCGCCTCTTTGTTGAATCTTGCCCTCTGTTCGGTCGCATCGGTAAGCTCACCGTATCCGTTACACAATTCAAGGTCGCCAACAAATATTTCAAACCGCTCCGCGAATCCGTTTCCATCAATTTTCGCCAAAGACGCTTCATGGCGCGGGTAGTGTGCCACAACGACGGGTCGTTGGGAAGCCGCGATTTCCGGTTCAATAAAGTGTATAAGGAGCCGGTTGAAAAGGTCGGAAATTGAATCAGAACCAACATAATGGATTCCCTGCCGTTCCAGTGCGTCAATATACATTCGTTCTGACGGATTGGCGAGGTCAATCCCGACTCGTTCGCGAAATAACTCCGGCAACGAGATGTGATTCCATTCGGATAAATCGTATTCTCTTCCTTTCCACGACACTTTTGGCGAGCCGTTTACCTCGCGCGCTATCGTCTCCAATAAATTTATGGTTTCTTTAATGCCGTCTTCAAATGTCATACCAATTTTGTAGAACTCAAGCATCGTGAACTCCGGCGAATGTGTCGCATCGCACGGCTCGCGGTTCCTCCATACGCGGGCAAATTCAAATACGCCCGTCAGACCAGATGCGATAATATTTTTTAATGAATATTCAGGGCTGGTTATGAGAGCGCCAGGCGTTATTCTACCGTCAAACATTATCGCCTCCGATGTAAAATAAGACAGGTTCGGCGCCATATCGGGAGATAAAACGAAAGAGGGCGTTTCAACTTCAACATAGCCGCGCTTTTCAAAAAACAACCTTGCCGACTTTTTCACGGCATTCCTTGCTTGTATTTTTTCTATAATATCCATGACCAAAAAGCCCCTTTCGGGGCCTCTATTATTTGTTCACAAACGGCAGAAGAGCCAGCGTTCGCGCTCGTTTAATTGCCAACGCGAGCTTTCGCTGACACGAAGCGCATACAAAAGAACGTTTGCGGGGAACTATTTTTCCGAAGCTTGAAAGATACCGACGAAGCGTTCCGGTGTTTTTATAATCAATGTGTTGAATATTTTTCACACAGAAAAAACATGACCGCCTGTTTCCGCCAATTGGTGTCTTTTTTTCCATATTAGAATGGGATGTCTTCAACTTTAATCTCGTCAAGGGCGGGGGACGGATTTATCTCCGATATTGTCGGTTCCATCGGCGCGCCGCCAAACGGGTCATTCTGCGCCGCAACACGGGTTGTCGTTCCGGCTCTATCCAAAATAATCATATTCTCCGCAACAATTTCCGTAGTCCGTCTCTTCTGTCCATCCTGCGACTCCCAATCGCGTGTTTGCAAACGCCCTTCAACATAAACCTTGCGTCCCTTTGCCAGAAACTGCCCGCAAATCTCCGCGAGTTTTCCCCACGCCACGATATTGTGAAATTGCGTATCCTCCTGTTTCTGTTTATTCGCGTCCAGCCATGTACGATTGGTCGCCACAGAAAAATTCACCACCGACTGGCCTCCAGAGGTCGTGCGAACCTCCGGGTCGCGCGTAACATTTCCTATAATCTGCGCCTTGTTTAAGCTAAACATATATTTAATTATATCTTGTCTATATCCGACTCCAATATTTTATCAAGCTGTTTGTCCAATTGCTCGTCTGTGAGTTGTACAATCGGAGCATCGCCGGAAATAATTTGCTGTCTAACCGGCGGTTTTTTGTCTGCCGCTTTTTTTCTGCTTTCAGTGTCTGGAACTTCATATTCGCTCAATCTGATTTCCGCTTTATCGGCTCCTGAAACGGCGACAGTGAGCAAATGCCTCAAAACATCTTTGTGATGACGCAATTCCTCGTCCAAATGTCTTATCTTCTCCGTTTCGGCCTCAAACACCACAAGAACAAAATACCCATACCTGACTCCAGATATAGGATACGCCAACTTTAACTTATGCAACAGCTCGTTACGCAACACCGATTCCGCATATTTGCTCAAAAGAGAGTCAACTTCTCCCTTTACCGTCTGCGCCTCCGCCTCCGTTTTGGTGGCGGGAATGATGTACATTAATTCGTACTGCATGTTATGTCCTTATGAATAAGTCCGAGTGGCCTCGGAAACTCCGCAAAATAAGCGCCCGCGAAGTTATGGCCTCTTCAAAGGAAGAGTGAGGGCAGGATAACGAAGAGATGATAAAATGTCAATCTTGACTGCTCCGGTACGAAACCGTAATGTTGCTTTGTCTTCAAATCTCCTACAAAGAGGGCTGTATGAACGCGGAAGATATGAAGAGCGTGATGTTGGCATGGCAACGGGAGTGCGTGTCGGCGGAAACCTTCGGAGAACTGCTTGCAGTCATCCGAGTGTATTCGCAGTTTAACAACGACCCTGCTTTTGCTTCAGGTCTCGCGAGAGCGGCAATCGTCGCGTGGATGGCAAACAACAAGAAGCAGTTCTTCGTAGTGCAGTTCGTCACACACATACCAGACGAGTACCGCGACTTTGTAGTACGGCTTGGCGACAAAGACAGAATCACCGTCTCCGGACTCGTGGACAAGAAGTGCCCTGAACCGCCGACCGACCTAAAACAGCTTTTGGCAAACTCCGGAAGCAAACGATAACGCCCTAAATCTGGGGCGTATTTTTATATCGTGTGTAAAGAGGTTTGACTCCTCTATTCTTCATTTTTTGTTAGCCGATAAATATCTCTCCAAACATATTGCTTCGGCCGTCCATAACGGATTGCGCCACGGTCAGTAGTATGCGCAAAATGGAACGGCTCAACTTCAAAGTTGAATAGTTTTGCGCGGTCAACGATGTCTGCCGACAATACCGCGCCGTTTTCCATAACAAAAGCAGGAAACGCCATTACCGCTTTTCCGCCCGGAACTATAATCTTTGAAAGAGACCTGAACGCCTCCGCATACAACATTTCCAGCTCTTTAAGTTCTCGCAATAGTTCTTCGCGTGTCTCATCTCCCTGTTTTGGTCTCCCAAGATAAACTTCGCTGACTATGCGATTAACCGACTCCGGTGCCAAAAAAGTATGTAGCGTTTCAACAGAAGCGCGAATAATCTTCGTTTGGTCATGTCTCGGATGGCTCTCCGTTTCAATCCCCAAATCCTTTATAGTCCACGCGACATTCTCTCTCGTATCTTCCACCGCCTGTTCGCCAATATCCGAACCGATTATTTTCCTGTATCCAAGTTGAATCGCCTCGGTCAAAATTGTTCCGCCTCCACAAAAAGGGTCAAGCAAAACATCGCTGTTTGGATTCCCGCCAGCTAAATTAACGAGGATTCTGGCAAGTTTGGGAGGTAAAATTCCGCGGCGCATATCCCGAGACGGCCTGTCCATATCTTTGTGCCCCCACTCTTCAAAATCCTGTACGGTCTCGGTTACGCCAACAAATATCTCGTTTTCGGTTGGGAAAAGGCAAAATTCAATTCCTTTATCCGCCAATCCCTGTTTTTTTACGATAACGGACGAAAGAACAGGCGTCAGAGAAACAACATGCCTCGCAGAACGGCCGAACGATTCAAGCGCAACCTTCGTCTTCATGCCTATTTTTGAACGAAGTCCGCGAAGAGCAAGTGTTTTCCCTTTTTGACCAACTTCATAAACACTGATACCAAATATTGCGCGACCGTCTCCGGGGCGCAGAGACATAAAAAGTCCGGATAGCATTTCCGGCAACTCGTCGCTGCCTCTTACGGAACCATAAATATTTCCCGTTTTGATAGTCCCGCCAAGTTTATCGTGCGCCTGCCGAAGAGAAATGTCGGCGTCAAAAAATAAAAAGGCGTCTCCTGTGTCTATGATTGGTTTAAGTGTTGGCAACAACGAAGCGACTTCTTCCCGCGCTAGGTCTCGTTGCGTTCCGAAAACAAAAAATCCATCCATACTATTGATATAACACTATGAAATGGAACTTAGCATTTTCAGGAATGATGGAGTTCTGTTGCATAGTGTTATATCAATTAACGCGGAAATAACAAACATCTCCGTCTTGTACAA
>CAYIOW010000020.1:0-14583 GCA_964365275.1 uncultured Gammaproteobacteria bacterium | reverse complement strand
TCAGTCCATAAGAAACAAACTCTTCATTTTCTGCCATAAGATATGGAAGTTGATTATGAGTAAAGGTAACTATTTCTTTTGTATTTTTGTCTTTCCACTTATCTGAAATATTTTTTATCAGTTTTTCTTCATCTTTATTTATTTCGGACAATGCAATTTTTGCGCCATTTCTAGTTTGAGAAATAAGCATAGCTCCGTCATCTGTGGGGGTAATTTCAATTTGTCCATCTTCAAAAAGTTCATCTACTGCACGGAAAAAAGAATCTGGAACAGGTCCATATTGAATTTTTCGGTATTGCATACCGCTCATGCTCTCAAGATGATTGTAAAACCACGCAAAATCTGCCAAATAAACAAGCTTAGCTAGTTTTGTTTTAGTAATACGCCCATCTTTTTTTGATCCAGAATTTCGGATATAGGCAAGAATCATCTGCTTGTATTTCTCATAATTTGCAGATATACCACTTTTCATTTCTTTGAGAGATACGCCAAAAATTTCAGAAAGCTTTTCAGCTTCTGAAAGAGTTAATTCTTTCTTTCCTTGCTCTACTGCTATGTATGACGGGCGAGACATATCAAGCTTTATAGCAAGCACAGATTGAGAAAAACCACGCTTAATTCTAAGCGCTTTGACATATTGTGCGTATTTATTACTCATACCTAAAGTATACAGATTGGTGTAAAGAAGTCAAACATATTGGTGTTAATAACTTTGACATCATAAATACAAAGAAATAAAATATTAATGTTCGGATTAGTCGAATCGAAAATTATTAAGTTAGATTCTCATACTTGTAAACAAATGAAATCATTTATTTTACCCCGTAACGACGGGACGAAAAAGCCACCAGACATGCTGGCGGCCTTTTTGGTGACCCCACAGGGAATCGAACCCTGATTTGTAGGATGAGAACCTACTGTCCTAACCGTTAGACGATGGGGCCGTTGGGCGATAATACTGGGATTTCCCATGTTATGTCAAAGTTTTTATCTACCGCCACATACACATACTTTACTTATCCCTCGGCTTATGATTACATCATCTTGCTCGGACAAACATACTCCGAGCAGAGGAGACACGATGGAAACCTGTAGCTTCAAGAAGAACACGGACCTTGTTGCATTGATCGTCACGATGTTGATGTTCCTAATTGTTGGAACTTGCATTGATGCTCGGCGCGCGAGGTTGCATCACGCTGACTCAAAGGACATGTTCGCAGAGATCAGTGCCAAGTTGGACAGTTGTCTCGCCATGCGCGCACAGCCGGCCGGAGACGACGACTCGGCAGACGACAGCAAGCCACCTACCGCGAAGTAGCCGTTCTGGCGCTTCGCGGTTTTTTATACATTCTTATAAAACAATCTGGCGAGACGAATAGTGTCATATGAATACCGCCCGTTCAGGTGATCTCGGATTGGGTTCAGAAATGTTATACCAAGTTCGCGAAAAGCGTCGTGAATTTCCTTCAGCCCGTCTTCGTTTTCGGTTTTCAAGTGCGCCATCTGTTCGTTTAATATTTTGCCTTTCTTACACGCCTCTTCAAGATGAGTCATAATGGTTCCTTCCGTCAAACCGCGCTCCCTTGCGATGTCAGCGATATTCATACCGCCCGAAATCATCTGCACCGTCTTTTCGTATCGCTTTTCTTTCGTCTTTGTTTTCTTCAAAGAAACCTTCACGCCCTTATTCAAGTCGCCTCCGCAAGACAACAAAAAGTTTCGCTGGAGTTCGGATAACTCATCTGCCGGAAGCTTCATATACTCTTCACGAACCTCGTATGACTTCGCTCTAAACGCAATGTCTTGCTCCAAAACATTTGGGTCAATCTCAAGAGCGCGCTCATTCAAGCCGCCAAGATACAAACCATCCAACGACCGCACGCGAGACAACGCCACATACCCTTGTCCGAAAGCAAACGCTTGCGACAAGTCCATAAACGCCGCGTCCAACGACATACCCTGACTCTTGTGAACCGTTATCGCCCACGCCAAACGAAGCGGAAGTTGGGTTAAAGATGCCAGAGTTTTTCCGTCCGCCATCATTGACCATGTAACCGGTTCTGCCAAAACGACTCCGCGATATCTCGTTTTCACTTTCGGATATCCCGACTCAACATCAAATCCGATAACTTCACCGATAGTTCCATTAACAAACTTTCCTGAAAAATTATTTTTTGTGAACATTACGCGCGCCCCGATTTTCAAGTTGAGTGTCTCTGGAGATAAACATCCCCGTTGAAGTTGCTCTACAAGAGCTCGTTTTCCATGACACTCCATAGTGAAGGTGTGCGTTTTCTCCTGAATCCGCCTCAATTCTAAATCATTCAACGCGTCTACATTTGCATTATGTGGAAACAGTTTCGGTATTACCGTATCTTCCTCTGATAATTCCACTCCTTGGCGAGCCAAAAGACACTCTGTGTCGTTTTTGGATATTTTTCCTCTACGCAACGCTTGCAAAATTCCAAGAAACGCTTCGTCTTCCTGCCTATATTGCTCGGATAAATAACAAATGCGGGGGTCTGCAAGTTGCCAAGCGGTTGACTCAAAAGCAAACTTCGGCGGCTCTTCTTCGTTTCTTGAGACAGGGGGTAATTGGAAAAAGTCGCCGACAAAAACCGTTTGAATCCCTCCAAAAGGTTTTTCGTTCTTCCGTATCGTTTGGCAAACTTTATTTACGAGTTCAAGTGTTGACGCGTCCAACATTGAAATTTCATCAATCACCAGCACCTTTGCATCGGTTATCCTAGTAACCAACCTATCCTTACTTGTAATTGCGTTTAATTCGTACTTTGAGAGATATTTAGCAATTCCAATTCCGCTCCACGAGTGAATTGTCATCCCGCCGATATGCGTGGCCGCAATACCGGTTGACGCGGTAATTGCCGGTTCTACGCCGCACGAGCGTAAAAAAGAAACATACGAATTGACGGTATGTGTTTTTCCCGAACCTGGCTCTCCGGTCAGAAAAACATTTCGTCCCAACTTCAAAATATCCAACGCTTCCGTTTGTTTCATAAGGTTTGTATTTTATCACAGCGCGTGAATAATCGTTTCCTTCCAGAAACCATAAACAAAACCGCCTGTCAATAGCAAACTGTGGATAAAGGGGTCAGACCCCTTTATCCACATGCATGCTATAATTAAATAATGACAAAAGATGATTTTGCAAAACAATACGATTTTGAAGCTCTACGATACGCTTGTAGAGTTGAAATTACATTTAATGATGGGCATATAAAAGAATATGAGGTTCAAAATTATTGGGACAGTCCGCCGGAACTCGTGGACGCGATGGAGTGCTGGGATTTGGACGCTCCGAGCGATGCCAGTGAAGATATAAAGTATCCGATTTATTATGTGCCAAGCCCGGAAATCGCTTCAATTCGCATTTTAGCAAAAGTGGAACAGCCAAATCACGGACCGCATCCGGAAATAGCGATTATCTTCCCGGATATAGACGAATTGTACCCACAGAAAACTTAAAAAAATATTTTTCATGCGACTGCCGACACGAAAATCAGAAAAAGAACGCTTGGAAAACGAGGTTAGCGACCCGTATTTGACCACGCGAAGGATTGAACAGCTTAAACGAGAGCTCGCGCGGTTGAAAAACGAAAGACCTGCGGCCATTGAAGAAGTTCGTCGCACAGCCGAAATGGGCGATTTTTCTGAAAACGCCGCGTATCAGGATGCGAAAGCGCGTCTTCGTCAACTCAACAATCGCATTCTTCGTATAGAAGAAACGCTGAACCGCGCTATTCCGATTATCGTAAACGGCAAACGGGAGCAGGTGCGACTTGGGTCCGTCGTAACGGTGGAACACGATGATAAATTACAAACATTTGAAATCGTTGGCGCCGACGAAGCCAATCCTGCAAACGGACGCATTTCGCACAAATCCCCTCTCGGCTCGCGTTTGCTCGGCAATAAATATGGAGATGAAGTAACCCTTGATGTTCAAAACCAAAAAGTAACATATCGCATTTTGAAAATTCAATAAATATTGTAATCGCGTCTGATTTTAATCAACAAAATACCCGTCGCAGAACACAACGGGCAATCTAGCGAAAGACCAGCAGAGCGAGACCGACCGCGCCGATGGCGGTCATGACAGCAAGAACCTTCCACGGCGTCTCTGTTTTGGCGCGCCTTCCCAGTCGCCATGAGTAAACCGTAACCGCGAGACATACCGCAACTTCCAGAAAAGACGCTATCCAGAAATCTGTTGGAAGCGGCGACATATCGCGGAAGATGAAAAGCCGCACTCCAATGGTCCACGCAATTGCCATCATGGAAACACCGGCAACCTTCTTCATGAATACACCGACGGAGTATTCATACAAGTCGGCGACAAACCCGATTGCCATCAGGGCTCCGGTGGCCACGAAGATCGTCGGCAAGTCCAGCCGCGCAATCTTCTCCCATCGCGGAAGATACGGGCTTGTCAGCGCCAGCAAGAGAAGGGCGGCGGCGTTAAGCAGAAAGAGCGAGAGAAGTTCCTTGGACAACGCCCATTCTCCGACTACCCGCGCAATCGCTCTATGGTATCGCGTGAGCTTGTTGGATACGGCATAGTACGCGCCCATTGCCGCCATCAAGACAAGCGGAACGAACAACAGTGCTAAACCGAGTGCGAGCATCGTGCCTCCTGTTTTGGCGATATTGAACGCCGCTCAAATCTTGACACACTTTCACGGCTGACGCAATTCATATAAGATGGAGCCAGGAGGTTAGATGAAACAGAAAACCATTGCCGCTCTTGCGTTTCTATTCGCGGGCGGAATGGCCGCCTGCTACATAATCGCTCTTGGCGATTCACAGACGGATACCGACGCGACTCCGCTTAGCGACGGAATTGCGTTGGAGCGAGTACGCTCAACGAAACAGCGCGGGTTATCCGAGCATCTCCGTTCAGCTAGAACGGCGCGAGTAATTGCGGACATTAAACGCCACCAGCTTGAGTCCGAGATTGTCGGCGCGGCTAACGGTGATATGTTCGCCGCGATTCGCGCGCTGGCACTGGCGCAAAACGACTGCGAGCCGCCTGCCCTGTCGTTCGCCGACTGCGCCGACCTTTATCTTTACGACTCCACTGACGACGGACATTTCCTCTGCGGCGCCTGCGTTGAAAAGGCGTATGAGGAGTACCACGGATGCTCGTTGTTTGGAATTCTGCGAGCCGCGCCGTCTTTGCGGGTACGAGAACCGCTTTGGAGCGTTGATTCGGCTCTTGATGTCGGTTCGGCGAAGCTGCTTTCGGACGCACTGAACGAAAAAGAGCCCTTCGGTCCGGCTCACAGAGCGTTGCTTGCGGCTTCAAAAGACCCTGTTGCTTCTTTTCTCGTGGCAAGAAAATCTCGCGGTTCGCCGGAGCTCATCATGAACGGCGTGATGCCAACGGCCGAATGGTTACGAAAACATGGCCGCCGCGAAGAAGCCGAGGCGTTCGCGCAAACATGGGCGCTTTTCAATTCTCTCTTCGTTGAACCGCAGTCCGAAGAGGACATCACGGCTCCGTAGTTCTAAACGGGGCTTTTATTTTTCCGCGGAACTCGTCGCTTGGTCAGGTATGGAGATTGTATTAATCGCGCCCTTCCATTATCTCGGTCTTATTATTGTTCGTCAAAACATTGCCTTCTCTCACAACCGAATCCATCGGAAATTTCGGATTCAAGCCGAACGCCGCTTCGCATTTTTTTATTGTATTGTTCCTTACGATTGTTTTCTTGTCTTTCTCATACTTGTTTTTTGAATCTTCCAAAAAATATATCGCTCTGTTTAGTTTTTCAAAAATATTATTTTCAACGAATTGTTCCAGGCATGATTGTCAAGGTCGCGTTCTTTTCAACGAATATGTCGCCGGTAACGAAAATTTCGCCGCTCCAAATTTCATCTTCATCAATTTCACCGGAACGCGTTGTGTCGGTTACTGTCTGAGGTCTCTGCTCGGTGATTTTATCTCCCGCCGCCGCAATAATCACATACACCGCGACAGCGAGAACACAGAAAAAAGCAATGCCGATAATTATTAAAGCGTTCATTTTCATAATTTCTTGAACGCCGCATCTTGTTCAAATAGGCGTTTCGTCATCCGCACGCGCGGTGTCAGTATACCAAACGATTGGATTAAGTATTCCCGTGCATTGACAAAGTCAACGGTTGTTGTAATATTCCTTGTCGCGCAACCTAACCGCGACAGAGGGAGTTTTCGTGAAAACGACACAACAAACGAGAGTGCTTTTTTTGACCACGCTTGAGCAGTGGTTGCTAGAAACGGTGAAGGATTCTTGCAGGCAGGTGTCCGTGGACACACACGAACGGATCGGCATCCAGGATGACCCAAAGAAACTGCTTGCACAGTTCAACCTTACGGAACAGGACGCCAGTGAGGATGATGTCCTGGACGCGTTGGAACGATTTCGCGGGGCAGGAATCCTCGGGATTGTTGGAGATTCCGGCGGTGGCAAAGTAGCGCACCGACTTTTCTCCAACCTCTCGATGTTTCACATCGTGGACATCGGGGACACCAGACCGGAGCTCTGCATCTCGCAGGTCTATATTGACCTGCTCTGCCTGCTGACCGCCCACTCGGAACCTTTCCCGACGCCGAGGTTCGGGGACAACTGGGTCGGTATGTTCTGTGAGTTCCTGAAAAAGTCGCGACTGGGTGTGGACGCGCGAACCACAATCAGGATGGTTCGCGAGTACCACCCCCTGAACTCCTACAACCCGAAGAAGGGTCTGAAGGGGCTTGGAATCTTCATCTTCCCGCAGTCATCCGCCAAGCGTGTCGGAACACCGTTCCTTCGCGGGGTTGACGGATTCTGGTCGTTCAGGCCGATTCCAAGCGGATTGGAGCCGAAGCGAATCAGGAGAGGAATGGTGTCGGCGCCTGAAGCGGCTCCGCCGCCAGCGCGAGTTTCGGCTCCCAAAGTTCCGCCATCCGTACCAACACCGGCACCGGCTCCTCTGCCTGTGTCTGCTGGAAACACGGTTGAGTCGGTCATCGCGCGACTATCCGAGAAGCTCAACGACTTGCACGCGCAAGCGAACAAGCGAGAGCAAATCGGACGGGAGATCGCAAGACTGCAACGGCAACTTGACGAGCTAGAACCAAAGCTCGACGAGGAGCAACGCATCAAGGAGCTAGAGACCACACTCCGGGTCATCGGCTCGCTCTAGCGCCATCAGTGAGCTTTCTTCGCGCCGTATCTCTCCGTTACGGCGCGGTTTTTTTAATGAATATAAAAACAGGTTTTCACCTGATTTTATGTTGGCTCCGGGGGTGGGATTCGCCCGCGACTTTCGGCTCGTCAGCCACTCGCCGAAGTCTGGGCACCGCCTCGCGGCGGCTATGGGGAGCCGCATCGCTCCGGCGTTCGAATCCCACACACGAACCACGCAAGTGGTTCGTTCCCCTTTGCCATATAAAAATCGCAGAAGATCTGCGATTTTTATATGGCTCCGGGGGTGGGATTCGAACCCACGACCAAGGGATTAACAGTCCCCTGCGCTACCGCTGCGCCACCCCGGAATTTAATAAGTTTTCAATAATCCGCTTCTTCTCAAGAAAACCTTTTGGAGATTTGAGATAAAACTCCCTTTGAAATGCTTTATGTTTATCGCTTAATCCTTCAGAGTAAAGCAATTTAAAGGGTGTTCTATATTTCGTGGACCTATTTTTCCCTGCATTATGATAAGCGATTCGTTTTTGAAGATCCGAAGTACATCCAATATAAAACTTCTTATCTTTCAAGCTTTGCAAAATATAGACAAAGTATCTCATACTTCTTGCGTGCCCGCCCCCGAAGGGGACCCTTCGGGTTGCGCCACCCCGGAATGCGGCGAAACTGTATCACGACTTCACGAGCCAATCAAGCACGGGCTATCGTAGTCGTACCCCTCCTAACCTCCCCTTTTAGGAGAGGAAAAGAACGAGACCGCTGATATATTGACGAGGAGAAAACCATTCGGCGCTCCGTTTAACGGCTCGGGCGTTTTGGGCTGCGACGACCGCCGCCTTCGCGGGGACCTTTGGATTCAAAACGGGCCGCCTTGTAGAAACGACCTCCTGTATTTTTTGAGAGCGACGATGTTTGTGTTTTCATACAGAAGGATTCTACCAAAAAATACCCCACCGGAGTACCGGCAGGATACTAGAACGGAGTGTCCGGGTCTTTTTCCTCTACTGGCCTCACCGGCACGAACAGATGCCCGACCACTCCAAAGCACCTTCCGTTGGTATGCGGGTTATGAAGCCCGCCAACCAGCACCACCCCAACCCACACAGAATGAAACACATGTCCGACCTCAAATTCCCTGTTCCAATACGCCTTTATAAGCCAGGGGTCGCAGATTCGCAGAATGAATACACCCTGCCGGCAGTCCTTCACCTCCATATACTGCCGACCAATCATCCGCGCCGTTCCACGAATGTATCCGGCGCTTTGTGTCTGCATCTGACCCGCGGGCACAGAAAGATTGCCCTTCTTGTCCGACTCAACTCCAGCAAACAGTCGTCGCATATCCCCGTACACACGAGGACCGACCAAAGAAGTAAACGCCTCCGGAGAAATGCTCGCTCCTGTCGGCTTCACGAAGGAAACAACCCTGTCTTCCGGATGTGTTGGGCGACTCACGGACTTGTCCATGAGATGAATCTCCCCAACTTCCAGTACGTCGCGGGAACGAAGGCATTCAACCTGTTCCGGCGTCATTCCGAGGTCCCGAGGTCGCGGCATCAGACCGCGCGGGGTCATCGGCCTCACCGCGGCATTCATCACTTCGCTCCAAAGAAGAAGACAGACACGACCCGATTGAGCGGCTTTC
This sequence comes from uncultured Gammaproteobacteria bacterium, assembly GCA_964365275.1. Classification (GTDB taxonomy): domain Bacteria; phylum Patescibacteriota; class Patescibacteriia; order UBA9934; family UBA11717; genus CAYIOW01. The sequence goes on along the minus strand of CAYIOW010000020.1, from coordinate 5,751 downwards.
GTCAAACCCAGCAAGATGGCTCTGGACATCAGCGCCTCCTTTCGGACGGTATGAAACACCAAAATATAAAAATACGCAAGAACAATAAGGCGCGGAAACCTCCCCTGTTTAGGGGAGGGAGTGAAATTGTTTAAAAAGGCGAGGTGTAATGCGCCGAGGTATCGTTTTGTTTTTGCGTGTGTTTTTGAATTGAATGCGAGCGATATCCGCGATTCTTATCGTGCTTTTTGTATGGAGCCCGTTTTTGAGATTGAACGAAGGGTCGCGCCGGCGCTACCGACTGTCTTTGAGATAACGCTGGAATTGTCTTCGGTAACGCCCGCACCGGAACCACAGAACGAATAAGTCGTTCTATGCTCTTCAAGTCGCCTTTTTGGTCCGGCATCACGAATGAGATGGCCTTGCCATTTCGTCCGGCGCGGCCGGTTCTGCCGATACGATGGACATAGTCCTCGGTTGAGTCCGGCAAGTCGTAATTGATAACAAGTTCAATGTTCTTTACATCAATTCCGCGCGCCGCGATGTCGGTTGCAACCAATACCTTGTAAGTTCCTTTTTTGAAACCGGCAAGCGCCAATTTTCTCTGCGCAAGTGAACGATTAGAGTGAAGTTCCGCCGCCGTATGCCCTGCTTTCAATATCGTAGTCGCAATCTTCCTAGCGCCATGTTTTGTGCGCGAAAAAACCAATATCGCTCCTGCCGTCTCCTTCAAGATATGCGCAAGGAGTCCTGCTTTTTGGTCTTTTGAAACGAAGTACGCCTCCTGTTCTACGAGCTCCGCCGCGGTGCCAGAAGGCGCGACTTCAATGCGAAGCGGCTTTTTCATATATTCGTTTGCTATCTTTTCAATCTCTTTCGGCATAGTCGCTGAAAACAACATCGTCTGCCTCTCCTTCGGCACGGTTTCCAGAATGCGTCTTATCTGCGGTTCAAATCCCATATCAAGCATACGGTCGGCTTCGTCCAACACCAGCGTTCTAACATCCTTCAAAGAAACCTTCTTCTGTTCCAGATGGTCATTCAAACGCCCGGGAGTTGCGACTATGATATGCGGTTTTCGCTGAATGTCTTTTATCTGCGCATACATTGACGCGCCGCCGATTAAAACAGCCGTGCGCAGACCAAACCCTCTCCCGACTTTTTGGAGTTCGTCATTTACCTGAAGCGCGAGTTCTCGCGTTGGCAATAATATCAGCCCCTTTCCTTTTGTTTCGGCCAAGCGTTGAATCATGGGGACGGCGAACGCGAGTGTTTTTCCTGTTCCTGTTTGGGCAATACCAATAAAATCCTCGCCGGTTAAACCTACCGGGATGGATTGTTTCTGAATCGGCGTCGGGGTTTTGAAACCCAAGGCGCCAAGTTGCGAGAGAAGGCGTTCGCGAATGCCAAGCCCTTCAAAGGACTCCTTGTATTCTTTTTCCATTTTAATAGCATGCGACCCAGCATCTTCCAAGACATGCGATGGAAAAGACCCGAGTCCGTTCCCGCCTACGACGGGATGAATAAGAAGTGGAAAGAATACCTGAAAAATCATGGTCTGTCAACCATTGACACTTTAATGGTTATGTGGTACTTTACCGCCAGCAAAAGAAGCCCACAGCGTGGAGATCCGTCGAATTTCCGCCAAGGCGAAATTTGCGGATTATTCACTCACTTTCACTATGAAAGGAACTATCAAGCGCGTAACCGACAAGGGCTTTGGCTTCATCGCCCCGGAGACCGGAGATAAGGATGTCTTCTTCCACTCCTCGTCCCTTGTGGATGTTACCTTTGACGAACTTCGCGAAGGCGACGCTGTCACCTTTGAAACCGAGGATTCGGAAAAGGGACCGCGCGCAGTAAATGTCCACCGCGCATAATAACGCAGGACTCAAAACGACCCTTAACCGGGTCGTTTTGTTTTGATTGCAAAAGTGGTCAGACCCAATAATGTTCATTCTATTTTAAAGTTCGCGTTACTTTCATCTTCGCGCACTATGGCTCCAAAAGCATTAAACGCTTTCACAAGCACCTTGGCTCGCGACACGGAAGTAGTCGGCAATGTGAGAGTAAAAAAAGATGAATCAATATCTATACCGTTTTTGATTTCATCATAACTTTTCCCTCCGTCAACAGACAACCATACTGACACAGTGTCAAATTCCGGATGTTGAGACCGATTCCAAACAACAGGAACAGAAGTACCTGCCTTAAATGTTTCACCTCCATTCGGACTGTTCAAAGAAAATGTCAATGGTTCTTGCGGTATTTTACGCTGGTTTACAAACTCAATCGGCTTCGCCTTCCCGGACGCCATTTCTTTCCCTGCGAATGAATACACCGTTACGCGATATGGGTCGCTCCATCCGGTCGTTGACGGCGTTATCAGACCAAACAGCATTAGGTCATCAATTACAGTCCCCTTTTTCATAACGCTTCCTCCTTCGCGTTTTAATCGCAACTCCCTTCCATCAGCTTCAAATCTAAGTCCGCCTGTTATGTCTTCTGATGAAACTCGCGATACTCCCGAAATTCCGAAGGCAAGCGGAAAATATATGCCAAATACGGCGTCTGCGGGAATATCAACCGTTGTTTCAAACGACACAAACGCGCTGGCGGCTTGCGATATTTCATCGGTACTGGTTTTAAACGACACATTCTTCAATTCACCGCCATCAAGCGCCGCTCCGGCAATCGCAATTCCGAGAGCCACGGCAATTGTCAAAGGTATAATTTTATTTCCCATATGCGTTCAGTATAACAAAAAACGAAAGAGACGGCCCAATGGGCGCGTCTCTGCTGTATCAGGAATTATACGACACGATTATTTGAACATTGAGATTGCGTTCTCGGCGGCTGTAAGCGCCGTGCCGAGATTCAGCGTAACAGCGCTTCCGGGTGTCAGTACGAATTTGTTTTGGAAGCGGTTTGCCGTAAATCCGACTGATGTTACTTCACGATGTTGACCTCCCGAGTATAAGTAGTTCTTTCCGCTAACCGACATCAAAGCGCCATCCGGGTGCGACACCGATGTTACTTGTGTGCCGACCGTATAATCAGGAAACATTGTCGGCTCCACATCTATAATGCGCTTATTCCAATCCATCCCGAATAACGCTTTCGCGGTGGTTTCGTCCGCAACATGGCGTTTCACGCCATTCGGTTCCACGGCATACACTTTCGGGTCCGACTGAATCTTAATCATCCAAGTTCCGGGACGAACAGTAACACGCTTGCTCATTTGAACGGTCGCCATATCCGCTTCTGAAATTTTTACCACTCCGGAGAAGTCGGGATACCACGAAAGATACACCGCTTCGTTCGGGAAAACATAGCGCTTTCCGTCTGTTGCGTAATAGTAAACCGCGCTTCCGGAACCCTGCACCAAACTTCCCTTCGCGACATTCGCTATCGGCGTAACGGTTCCTGTCGGAGCCGTTACAGTCGGCGTTGTCGTTGTTGATGTAGTAGTTGTCGTAGTAGCCGCCGTGATGGTGAAGTTCGCGTCCGAAATGTCTTCATAAGTCGTTGCGCTACCGGTTGAAGTTACACCCACCACCTTCACCTTACCATTCGTAGTCGCCGTATTTGGAACAGTCCAAGTATATGAACCAGCAACATCAAGATTAGAAGCGATTGCGGAATATGTATTGCCTCCATCAGATGAATAGAGCAGATTCACTTTTGCGATAGAACTTCCGCCGGCCGTCCACGCGATTGTCGTTGTTGAATTGCCGACATAAGTGCCTCCGCCGTTTGGCGAGGTGAGCGCCAATGTAGTCGGAGTTGATGCCGACGAGGTGCTTGAAGACGACCCTGCCGCCGCCGATATATTTACGGCCGTTACCGCCGTATTCCTATCCAGAGCAAGCGTTGTCGTGGCTTGTTCGGTTGCAAATGTGAATGTTCCAGACGACCCAACCGTTGTAGGGTTAATTATCCCCGCCACCGTACATGTTTGCGCGCCTGCCGTTTCGGTAGTTCCGGTGCTCCTTGTCAGTGTTACAACTTGACTTGAAACGGAAGTTGCAAATGCTCCATCCATAGTTGAACAAGTTCCGCTCGTTGCTCCCGCGACATTATATCCTGACGGAAATGTGAAGTTTATCGTGTCATCCGCCAGCACCGAAGCAATCGTTGTAAAGTTCAATGTATATGTAGAAGTAACACCAACCCGCAAGTTCGTTGCCGTAACCGATGTTGAAGTCATCGCGCCATACACTTCAAACTCCGCCGCGCTATTCAACGCACTGTGCGTTATATCCCCTTGCGTTAAAACTCCGTTGGCGGGAATCTGAAGTTCAAAACTCTCACCTGCCGCCGCAGTCGCCGCAAAATTACCGACTATATAGATTGTCTGGCTGTTTCCGCTTGTTGCATATGCCGTCGGGGTTACATCGTCCACATTGAACGAACTTGCGAAAGCGGTCGTGCTCGTTTCAAGCAATGTGTCCTCCGCCGCCTGAAATCCTGCCGTTGTGCCTTGCTCTTCATATACGCGAATATTCGTAAAATCCGCAATCGCCATATCATTATCTCCTTCCGAATCGTTGTTTATAGTAAGCGCCGATAAACGATTACCGTTGTAAATAGTACCGTTGTCTTCGTCATCATATATGTCCTCACCGTCCGTATATCCTGCATTTGCGGCATCATAGTATGTCACATAATCACCCATTGCTGACATAAGTGTCATATCAACCGTGCCACTCAACGCGACATCATCCGTAGGGCCGAGACTTGTATCGGAAGAGTCCACGACAAGTTCGGTAGCATCAAAAGCAGAATCATTGTCAGTGTCTGAATGGTACTCTGATATCGCGAAATTTCTTCCTTCATTATCGCCAGCAGCAATCGCTGCGGTTCCGTCCACCATTCGTTCAAAAATATCTTCGCCGTCTGTGTATGTGTTCCCAGCGTTATCGTCAAGATACACCTGCGTCGCCGTAAAATCATTCAAATCAACCGTTCCTGCGGCCTCGTCCCAACCTATACCGGTTGTCGCGATACCATCGGTTGCTCCGGTTGAAGAATCAAAGAACGCCGAAGCCGCCGGCAAGTTTGCATCGTCAGCCGAAAGGTTCGTGCCATCAGTCCATGCCAGCGCTTCGCATGAACCTGCTCTCGTGCAAGTATATGCACCGTTTCCGTTATCATCCAAAAAGAACACTTCCTGCTCAGTGCCAAATTCTACGGAAGCGCCAATAGCGGCCTGTGTGCCAACGAGAATGATGTCGGTTGCGCTGTTAAATGTCACGCAGTCGCCACCAATGTCGTACCAAATTCTTTCGCCGGAATCATACTCCGCATCCGCCGTCTCAAAACACACACTATCAGTAGCGGTCAGTAACTGCGTATTCGCCTGTCCTGCGGTTATAACCGTGTCTCCGCTTGAAATGTAGTTATCACCGTCAACATCTTTTACTATCGCCTCACCGGTATTAAAGCCCGCGGCGCCAGAAGCGTCGTCTATATACATCGGTGTTTGCGCATCAGTAGAAAAAAGTTGCAAGACCTCTCCGTCCGCAAGCGCCGTGGCGCCATTGTGAATGCGGTTAAAAATATCTTCCTGTCCGAGTGTTTCGCTGTATATATCATCATTTTCAGAGTCAATGTAAACAATATTCCCAACATATCCGCTCATCACAACCAAGCCCCCCGTCCCAGCTGTAATAATTTCAGCTTGCGATATGGTGGTGTCGGAAGAGTTGAAAATCGCCATACCGCTCACGAAATCATTCGCATCGTCATGGTCGGAGTCCGAATATCGTA